>JALSTO010000126.1 GCA_026983685.1 Aquificaceae bacterium
GTGCCCGAGGGATGCGGTTATTACGAGGAGCCTATCTCCGAGGGGGACCTCGTAGGCTATCGTATCCCTTATAAGCCTCATCTGGGGCTTTCCAAAGAAGCCTGCTATGGTCCTCGCCTTGTTGGGCGACTCAACCACAACGAGGCTGGTCTTGAAGAGGTCCTTTATCTCCTGAACTACCTTTTTCTCAATCACAAGCCTTGCCCTCTCCCTGTCCTCATCTATCTTCCTTAGGATCTCTTCAAGGTCTATATCTTCAAGCCTCTTAAAGACAACGTCCGATTGCATGAAGTAGGCTGAGAGCCTCTTCTTGAGAGACATGAAGGCTTTGGGATCGGAGTAAAAGAGTATGGAAAGACCCTTTGTCATTCCGCCCGCTATGAACCTTGATGTCCTTCCAGAAGCCTGTATGTAGGAGTTTGCATCTCCTACAACTACGTAGAGCTGTCCTTCAACGCTGAGGAGTGATACGTCTTCGGAGCTCTCTATCTTTTTCAGGAAGTCCTCGTTTTTGAGCCTCTCCTCAAGGAAGGACTTTATCTCCTCAAGCCTCTCCTTTATGCGGGGATACCTGTCAAGGAGCTCTTCCCTGAGAGTGAGATACCTCTTGAGGTAGTTTATGTACTCTACCGCCTTCAGGCGGTCCTTCTCATCAAAGATGTTAAAGAGTATCAGGAGTAAGGAATGTAGGGTTGTAGGCTGGAGATTGAGGCTTGTGGGGAAAACGTGCTTGGGCGGGTCAAGGAATATCGCGTACCTTATCACGTGTGGAAGGTCAAGACCTCTGACGAGGGGGTTCGTAATGTGGGATATGCCTACAGCCACATCAAACTCACCCTTCTCAAGGATGCTGTAGAGCTCTTTGGCATCGTGGTCAAGGTAGCTGACCGCCTTTATACCTCTGCTCCTGTAATACTCAACGACCTCCTTTACCTTATCCTTACCGTAGAATACGGATAGATACACGAGTCCTCCCTTCCCGAGCCTCTTTATGAGCTCAGCGGACCTTTGGAGGGCTTCGTCAAGGTCTCTGACGGGATCCGCCACATCAACTATGTTCCTGAGGGTGGTTACAGCCTTCTGGATGTCAAAGCCGAGGAGGTTTCTGAAGAGGAACACCCTGTTTCCTTTGGGCTTAAGGGTTGCGGAGGAAACAACGAGGACAGAGTCTCTTCTTCTGTTCCTTATTGCGGAAAGCTTGTCCCAGTCCTTCTCGGTCTTCTTCTCTTTGAGGGCGAGCTTTATCTCCCAGTCCTTGAAACCTAAGAGCTTGAAGAGGTTGTCAACGTTCTTTGACCTCTTGAGAAAAGAGTCTATGTCATCAATGAATATAAAGGAGAACTTGAACCTGCTCAGGTTCTCAAAGTTCCTGTGAAGAAACATGTTTGTCCCGCAGAGGATATCAAAGTCTCCGCTCAGAAACTGCTCTTTTACCTTCTTCTTTGACTCGTAAACGAGAACCTTCCTCTCAACACCAGCTCTCTGAAGTATCTCCCTTATCCTCTCTCCCGCCTGATTGGCGAGAACTCTCGTAGGAAATATGAGGAGCGCCTTCGGAGGTAGAAAGGCTGAGGCTACAAGACCGAAGGTGGTTTTACCTACACCCGTAGGGGCAACGACGGCGAAGGAGTGTCCCCTCAGAACCCTCTTTGCCCACAGCCTCTGAAGACTCCAGGGCTTTGCACCTACAGCTTTATCAAAGAAGCCTTCAAACTCTTTAAGCTTATTGTCCGTCTCGCAGTATGGCTCAAGTCCTCTGAGTCTCCCGAACTCCCTGAGTCTGTTGCAGACCTCTTCTTCTGGCTCAGGAAGGCATTTTGAACAGGGAAGTCCCTTAGAGAGCCTTTCATCGCTTATAGCCCCCCCACAGTTGGGGCACCCCCTCTCAATGATAAGCAAGCTCATGAGGAAATTATAGCTTCAGTGCTCAAGAATGCGGGCTACTATATCCTCTATCTCTCTTGCGAGCCTGAAGTCTCTCTCTGTGAGTCCTCCCGCTTCGTGAGTTGTGAGCTTGACCTTTACCCTCTTAAAGCCCACCTCAAGGTCCGGATGATGCCAGTGGGCTTCCGCCAGGGAAGCTATAGCATTGACCACGAAGATCGTGGTCTTCCAGTTCTTTGTCTGGAACTCCCTGACTATGGAGTCTCCTTCTAAAGACCAGCCCTCAAGCTCGGAGAGCCTCCTCTCTATATCCGAAGAATTCAATCTCTCCATCGCCAAACCTCCCTCTTAAAGATAGCTCCTTTAATCAAATAGGGCTGTGGTAAGGTACTTCTCCCCTCCATCGGGGAACACCGTAACTATCACAGCCTTTTCTCCCCTCTCCGTCAGCTCCCTTGCCAGCTTGATGCATGCCCACAGAGCTGCTCCCGAAGATTGCCCGACGAAGACAGCTTCCTCTCTCGCAAGTTTCCTCGCCCACTCGTAGGCGTCCTCCGTTTCAACGAATATGGTCCTGTCAAGGAAGTTCTCGTCAAAGATACCCGGCTTTATGGAGCTCTCTATGTGCTTCAGTCCCTCTATTCCGTGGAATGGGTAAGCTGGCTGAACTCCTATCACCTGAATGTCCTGATTGTAAACTTTGAGTCTCCTTCCTGTCCCCATAACAGTCCCTCCAGTTCCGATCCCTGCAACGAAGTGGGTTACCCTCCCTTCCGTCTGGTTCCATATCTCTATTCCCGTTGAGTAGAAGTGAGCCTTCCAGTTGGCGGGATTGTTGTACTGGTCAAGGTAAACGTATCTATCGGGCTCTTTTTCAACGAGCTCCCTGACAAAGAGTATGGCTCCGTCCGTTCCCTCAAGGGGGTCCGTTAAGTACACCTTGGCTCCGTATGCCTTTATTATTTTCTTCCTCTCTTCGCTTACGTTTGCGGGCATGGCAAGCTCAACGGGAATGCCAAGGGCTGCTCCCACCATGGCCAGGGCAATACCCGTATTTCCAGATGTAGCGTCTATAACAACCTTCCCTTCTTTTATTCTCCCCTCTTCAAGAGCGCTGAGAAACATGGACAGGGCGGGTCTGTCCTTGACCGATCCTCCGGGATTGAACCCCTCAAGCTTTGCGTATATCTCAATCTCAGGAGAGAGATCCTTCGGGAGAACCTTATTGAGCTTTACGAGAGGGGTATTGCCCACAAAGTTGAGGATAGAGTTTCTTGATCTTCGGTAAGGTTCATCATGCTGTCCAAGAACCCACATCTATCTCTCTACTTTCCCTTACCTATGACGAGGATTGAACCCGGTCTCTTTATCCTCAGAGCGATCATCTCAAGTACCCTGAAGACGTGGTTCATGTTGGTGGACTCTACGTAGGCGACGGATACATCCTGAGCTATGACGAGGTCAAAGTTCTGGGGTCCGGCAGAAACGAGGAGGGCTCTGTTCTCAGGCATTATGGGTGTCTGGAAGACATCGGTAACTACCTTCTTTATCTGCTCAATCTCAAGGAGCCCTGTGTTGTCGTGCATTCTGTTGAGAAGGAAGTAGAGCTTTGGGTTCACGATAAGGTAGTAGTTTCCGTAAAAGCCCTGCTCAACGAGCTTGGAAATTCCTTCTATGACGTCCGTAAAGGCGTTCCCCACCTGAGACCAGTCGCTCATTGACATGGTGTTTATACCCTCTGCGGTCATAAGCCCCTCAAGACCGAGGTTTTTGTTTCCCAGCAGTATGAGCGTATCCTCTGCAACCGCAGTTGCAACAGCTGCGGCGACCGCATTTGATGTATCTATGGGCATGTTGAACTGTCTGTAATACTCCAGGTCCCTCCAGGATATGATGAAGTCCTTATAGATCGTCGGTATAGGTATGTGTTTTCTCACACCCGTTCTCACAGGCTCACAGCTTTCGTACTCCTGCCCTGGCTTTATCTCACAGACTCCGGGCTCCATACCGTATATAACGTCGTAGGAGACCATCTGATGCCCCGGACCTATAGGTCCCATGACGGGAACGAACCTCCTGCAGACAAGGGTATCCTTGGCGACCTTTATCACCGCCTCGTCTATCTGGTTCCACTCCTCCGCAGTTAAGGGCGCTTCTTCTCTTCCTAAGAAGTCCATCTCTTACCCCCTTGAAGCGTTTAAGTTAATTATATTATGCGATGGGAGGTATATAAGATGGGAAAGCTTGTGGTTCTGACCCTATTCCTCCTCTCACTTGCCTTTCCCATGGAGCTGAAAAGGGTCTCGGAGAACATATACATGGCTAAAGGCGGGTACGGACTGCCTTCAAAGGAGAATAGAGGTTTTATATCAAACGCCTACGGCGTGCTCACGAAGGAGGGATGGGTCGTTATAGACACACTCTCAACTCCCGAGCTTGCGAGGGAGTTCATTTCGGAGCTGAAGAAGATAAAGGATTCTCCAATACTCTACGTTATAGCCACCCACTACCACATGGACCACTGGTTCGGTATAGCGCCTTACAAGGAGGAGGGAGCTAAGTTCATAGCCCACAGGAATCTTAAGGAGTTTTACGAAGACGGGAGCGCGGACATGGTCCTTGAGGGCGCAAAGAAGGCTTTTGGCGTATTTGATGAGGTCAAACTCCTTCCACCAGACGTTGTCGTTGATAGCAGGGTGAAGCTCAGGGTAGGGGGAAACACCTTTGAGATAATACCCATGACCCCAGCCCATACGAACACAGACCTCGTTATCAGGTTCGGGGACACCCTCTTTGTGGGAGACCTTGTCTCTTACAAGAGGATACCCTTCCTCGGAGATAGGAACGTATCAACCCGTGCGTGGCTTGAAGTTCTGGACCAAATATCAAAGTTCAGGTTTAAAGTTCTTCTGGGCGGACACGGAGACCCCATGGGTGTGGAAGCTATAAGGTGGACGAGGGAATACATAAGCTTTCTGAGGGAAAGGGTCAGGGAGATGAAGGACGAGGGGCTGTTTATAGACGAGATAAGGGAAAAGCTGAAGGACACACCCTACAAGGGTCTTCCTATGTACGAGGAGTTCCACCTCAGAAACGTTTACAGCCTCTTCAACGAGCTTGACATGGAGCTCTGAGAAAATTACTTGATTTATTCCTCAATTTACCATAGATTAGTTTATATGAATATTCTAAATCTCTTATTGGGGGACGAATCATGAGGCTCCTTCTGATTCTTCTAATTCCCACTTTACTTCTCGCAGGCTCTGGGAACGTTGACCCAGAGATATTAAAGAGGGGTTACAGGGTATATCAGGAGAACTGTTCAATCTGCCACACAGAGAAGGCTACGCTTTGGGAGTTTCTGAAGGCAAGGCTCAATGTCCTAAGCGGGCGAAGACCCGAGAACATAGATGCCCCACCCATGAACCTTGTATCAGCAAGGATAAAGGAGTTCTACCCCAACGAGCTTGAGTTCGTTGAGTTCGTTAAAGACTACATAACCCATCCTTCAAAAAAGAAGGGCGTATGTCAGCCTGCAGCCTACGCCTTCTTTGGAACCATGCCTCCGATAGGTCAGGGTATGGATGAAGAGGATAAGGAAGCGGTTGCCCTGTGGCTTTATTACAGGTACAGCGACATATGGCACGATGTCTTTAAAAGGGTGAAGGAACTCCAGAAGAGGGTTCAGTCAAAAAAGTGAAGCCATACCCGAACTTCCGTAGAGCCTTATCCTCCTCTTGACAACTTCCTTGACTTCCTCCATAGCGGGCTTTAAAAACTTTCTGGGGTCTATGTTCCTCCTCTCTTCCGAGATGAGCCTCCTCAGGGTGGCAAGGAAGGCAAGCCTGAGGTCTGTATCCGTATTCACCTTGTTTATGCCGAGCTCAATAGCCCTTCTGAGCTCCTCATCGGGGACACCTTTAGCACCAGCAACCTCACCTCCGTAGCGGTTTATCTCCGCAACATACTCGTAGTAAACACCGGAAGCTCCGTGAAGAACGAGAGGCATGTTGGTCAGCTCTTTAACCTTCCTGAGCCTATCGTAGTCCAGCTTAGCCTCTCCCCTGAACTTGAAGGCTCCGTGGGCAGTCCCGATCGCCGGGGCGAGGGAGTCTATACCGGTCCTTAGGGCAAACTCCTTAGCCTGCTGGGGGTCAACGAGAAGCTCCTCATCACTCTCAACGTTATCCTCAATACCCACGAGTCTTCCCAGCTCCGCCTCAACGGCTATGTTCAGGGGTGCACATATAGATACGACCCTTCGGGTTGTGTTAAGGTTCTCCTCATAAGGTCTATCGGAGAGGTCTATCATCACTGAGGTATAACCGTGTCTGATCGCTTCAAGGACGGTAGAAACCTTTCTCCCGTGGTCAAGGTGAAGGGCAAAGGGTATTCTGTAACTGTCCTTTACAGCGTGGACCATACCAGCCAAGTAATCTATCCCCGCATATCTTATGGCACTTTCCGTTGTCTGGACTATAACAGGAGCTTCCTCCTCCTGAGCCCCATCAAGGATAGCCTTTAAGAACTCCATATTGTTGAAGTTGAAGGCTCCCACCGCAAAGCCCATCTCGTTAGCCTTCTCGAGCAGGAGCTTGCCGGAAACAAGGGGCATGCTTTTATTTTACTTCCAAAATCCTCCTTGACATTGGCGAGTAAGTGATTACTTTTTTAGGAAAGGAGGGATAGCCATGAGCTTCGGATGGCTTGAGGTCGTTGTAGCGGCGTTATTCCTCACCCTGGTCGGAGGAACTATCCTCACAAGGGGAAGGAGCTGGCTTGAGCCGGTCTTCTGGAAGCGGTTTGCCATTGTGGGCTCCATAGTGATGTTCATATTCCTGTGGATACTGACCTTTGACACACTTAGCAAAACCTCAGTAGGCACCTCAAGAGTCCCGGACCCCACGGTGATAAACAAGAAGATAGGCTACGAGATGGACGCTGAGCGCGGACACTTCGTTCCCGTCATACTCGGCGATGAACCCCTATTCGGGAAGGTCTATAGCAGGGAGGAAGCTGAGAAATTGCTCGTGAAGGGAAAGCTCGTGATCCAGAGCAGGAACTGCATGGACTGCCATACCCTTTTGGGAAACGGAGCCTACTACGCACCTGATCTTACAAAGGCTTGGCTTGATCCCAAGTGGGAGAAGATAATGATACCTATGACCGGCTCCAAGACCAAGGAAGAGGCTATGGTCAAGTTCCTTATGCATCCAGACAAGTACGCCACATGGACGAGGAGGATGCCGAACCTTCACATCAGCGAGGACGAGGCTAAGGCTGTGGTCGCTTACCTGAAGTGGATGTCCGCCATAGACACAAACGGATTTC
Source organism: Aquificaceae bacterium (assembly GCA_026983685.1). GTDB lineage: Bacteria > Aquificota > Aquificia > Aquificales > Aquificaceae > Hydrogenivirga. Next base: position 7,216 of record JALSTO010000126.1, read on the forward strand.
CCGACCACTTCGGTCGCTCTAAGCTCGTTAAGCTTGATTAAAAGGGAGGTTTAGATATGAGCAAGCTTTACGAGAGTCAGAAGATAGCCATCCTGTACTTTACGGTGGCTATTGTGCTCTTTGGTGCTCAGCTTCTGTTCGGGCTGATCGCAGCCTACCAGTACGTTCATCCTGAGTTCCTCTACGGAATCATGCCCTTCTCAATAACACGTATGCTCCACATCAACGCTATGGTCGTCTGGCTGATAATGGGTTTCATAGGAGGTATATACTGGCTTCTTCCTTCCGAAACTGGTAGGGACGTGGTAGGGGCAAAGATAGGTAAACTCGCCTGGTTTCTGCTTACTTCAGCGGTGGGGGTTGTGGTTTTAGTTTACATATTCAAACAGATAGGTAAGGGAGACTTCTTCACCCTATGGTTCATAACCGAGGGAAGGGAGTACATTGAAGCTCCCCGCTGGGCGGACCTGGGAATAGTTGCGGTGATGCTGATGATATACTTCAACGTCGTTGCCACCGTCCTGAAGGCGGGAAGGATAACGGGTCTCTTAGGAGTCCTGCTGGTTGATCTGCTTGCCCTCGCAGGGCTTTACATAGCGGGTATGTTCTTCACTCCCAACATAACCCACGACCAGTACTGGTGGTGGTGGGTCGTTCACCTCTGGGTTGAGGCTACCTGGGAGGTCCTTGTAGGCGTTCTTATGGGCTACGCTCTTATGACGGTTCTGGGGACTCCCAGGAGGATTATAGAGGGCTGGCTTTACCTGGAGGTCCTTCTCGTTTTCGGAACGGGGATACTTGGTCTCGGACATCACTACTACTGGATAGGAACTCCCGAATACTGGCTCGGTATAGGCGGGTTCTTCTCATCCCTTGAACCCATACCTCTTGTCGCAATGATAGTTCACGCGGTTTACGACGCAGGTGTTCACAAGCTCCAGACGGTGAACAGACCAGCCCTCTTCTGGATATTCCTTCAGGCTTTCGGAAACTTCTTCGGTGCAGGTGTCTGGGGTTTCATGCACACCCTGCCCCAGATAAACCTTTACTCTCACGGAACCCAGATGGCTGCCTCTCACGGACACCTTGCCTTCTTTGGAGCCTATGTAGCAACGAACATAGCCCTTCTCTACATAATCCTCCAGCATGTAAGGGCTCCGGAAGGTCCCATACTTGACAGCAAAGCCTGGAAGGTAGCCTACATAGGCATGATAGTCTCAATGGTCGGTATGGTGGGGGCACTGCTTGTTGCTGGTTTTGCCCAGACCTTCTTTGAGAGGGCTGTTGGGGGAGCTACCTGGCAGGACTACATCACAGCCCAGATGCACCCCTGGGTGAGCATACCCTACTTGTGGAGGCTCGGTTTTGGCGTGATATTCTTCCTATCTTACTTCGTGCTTGTTTACGATATACTCACGATAGGCAAAAAGGCTACCGCTGTGGAGGTGAAACCCGCATGATGAGTCCCTATGAAGTGGTGGCGGTCCTCGCCGCCGGCTTCTTTTATATACTCTGCGCAGGACTCTACGCCCTGACATACACCTACGGCAGGATGAGGGAAGATGAGAGGTTCAAGCTCGGCTCCTTTGTGTTCATGGGCATCATGCTCTACTGTGCCTACGTGATGATCGATAGTTCCATATTCAGCACCTTCTGGAAGGGACTTCTCACCTTTGCCACCTTAGCTTACATACTCATACCCCACGGTATGTGGTGGGTCGTCGTCAGGGTACACAGGACGGAAGAAGAAGAAAGACAGAGAGCCCTTTAACCGAACCTGCCGGTTATGTAGTCCTCTGTCAGCTTGTTGTCGGGCTTCGTGAATATCTTTTCAGTAGGTCCGAACTCAACGAGCTCACCCATAAAAAGGAAGGCTGTGTAGTCGGATATTCTCGCCGCCTGCTGCATGTTGTGGGTGACTATCACTATCGTGAGCCTCTTCTTCAGCTCAACGACGAGCTCCTCTATCTTGGAGGTAGATATAGGGTCAAGGGCTGATGTGGGTTCATCAAAGAGGAGAACCTCGGGCTCCGGAGCTATAGCCCTGGCTATACAGAGTCTTTGCTGTTGACCGCCCGAGAGGGAGTAGGCGTTTTCGTGGAGCCTGTCCCTAACTTCGTCCCAGAGGGCTGCGGCTTTTAGAGCTTCCTCAACCTTCTCATCAAGTATACTTTTCTTCTTTATACCTTTCAGCTTGAGACCGTAGGCAACGTTCTCGTAGATTGACTTGGGGAATGGATTGGGCTTCTGGAAGACCATACCTATCCTCATCCTGATGAGTATGGGATCCACGTCCCTGCCGACTATGTTTATGCCCTCTGGATAGAGTATCACCTTACCCTCGTACCTATTCCCGGGATAGAGGTCGTGCATCCTGTTGAAGCTCCTCAGAAGGGTGGTTTTACCGCACCCGGAGGGTCCTATTATCGCTGTTACCTTGTTCTCATACACATCCAGGTTTATGTCCTTGAGGGCATGGTTCTTCCCGTAGTAGAAGTTGAAGTTCCTTACCTCAATCTTTCGGGATGAGTTGTTCATCTCCTCTCGCTATACTATTTTAGCACTTGGAGGATGAGCAGATATCTTATCTTGGTCGGAGTTCTTTTCCTCTACTTCTACAATCTGGGGTTGAATCAAGTCTGGCAACCTAATGAAGCTTTCTACGCGGACGCCTCAAAGAACATGCTCAAGACAGGGGACTTTCTCACACCCGTATTCAACGGAGAGGTAAGACTGAACAAACCGCCCCTGACTTACTGGCTGACAGCCCTGAGCTTCTATCTCTTTGGACTGAATGAGTTTGCCCTGAGGTTCTTTCAGGCTCTCCTCGGTCTTGGTACAGGGGCGATAACCTATCTACTTGCAAGGAGGTTATCCGGTGAGAGGGGTGCCCTTTACTCCTTCTTAGCCCTTACCCTCTCCTTTCAGTTCATAGCCAACTCACGCTACACCTCCCCAGAGGTCCTTCTCTGCTTCTTTACAAGCCTGAGCCTGTATCTGTGGCTTTTGAGCTACCAGAAAGGGAGCCATCTTCTCCTCTTACTTGCCCTCAGCTCTTCGGCGCTGGCTGTTCTCACAAAGGGACCTGTCGGATTCCTAATGCCCGCTGGAGTTATATTCATTTACCTCTTACTGACAGACAGAAGGGAGCTCCTCTCCCCCAAGTACTACTTAGGAACCCTGTACGTAGCTCTCGCTGGGGGATGGTGGTTTATATACCAGTACATTGTCAACAGAGAAGCATTCCTTGATATCTTCCTGAAGGAAAACATAAGAAGGATCTACGCCCTTCAGAGGGACCCCTTTTACTTCTACGCCCTTGATATAAATGTTTCCTTTCTTCCCTTCTCCTTTATCTTTTACTTGGCTCTCTTGTGGGCACTCAGGAAGAACAGGCGGGAGCTCCTCTTTCCCATCGTGTGGTTCTTTACAGTCTTTGTAGCCTTTTCCCTCGTTAAGATGAAGATACCCGTTTACATAATGCCTGCCTTCCCGGCTATGGCGGTTATAACAGGCTCATTTCTGAGCTCGGGAGAATGGAGGAAAGCACTGATCCCCTCCTCTCTTTTCCTCACTCTTCTCATGGTAGTGGCTTTGTGGGTGGGAGCACTCTTGCTTGGCTTCAATCCTATCTTCTTGGTGGTCTCTACACTCATAGCCATCTTTCCTCTTTTAAAAAGAGATCTTTCCCTCGCTCCAGCCTTCGCCGGCTTTGGACTGCTCCTGTACCTCTCCGGTGCACTCCTGCCCAGAGTTGAGGAGTACAGGACCTACAGAGAGATAGGAAAAACCGTAAAGGAGCTTGACCCGAAGGGAGAACTCCCCACCTACGAGTTGGGTGCTTTCCACCACAACCTTCCCTTCTATGCGGACAGGAGGATAATCAGGAACAGGCTTCCCTCACAGATAGAGCCTCCCGCAGTTGTGCTTTTGAAGAAAGGTCTGATGGAGTGTAAGCCAATCAGGAGATGGAAGCTGTACAAAGGTTCGGAGTCAAGGTTCTTCAAGTTTCTCAGGGACATAAAGAGGAACAGGAACTTCTATGATTTTGAGCTTTGCATTTTGGGCAGGGGAAGTTAAAATCTATAACCATGTTTGAGCAGGAACTGGTGGAGAAGCTCAACAGGCATATAAACTACTTTCCACGCAAGGAGCAGTCCATACTCCTTTGTCTTCATGCGATACAGGATCACTACGGCTACATACCTCGGGAAAGCTTGAGACCCTTAGCGGAGCTTCTTGGACTTCCCTTAAACCATGTTGAGCAGGTGGTCGCCTTCTACGACATGTTTGACAGGGAGACTCCCGCCAGGCACAGGATAAGGGTTTGTGTGAGCGTTGTATGCCACTTCATGGGAAAGAAGGAGCTTCTGAACGCCCTTGAGAAGCTTCTGAAGATAAAGCCGGGTGAGGTTACCCCCGATGGGAGGTTCAAGATAGTCCCCGTCCAGTGCCTCGGAGCCTGCTCGGAGGCTCCCATATTCATGATTGACGAAGACACCTACAAATTTGAAGGAGAGGAGAAGTTAAATGAGGTCCTATCCCGCTATACCTGAGATATACGCAGAAACTACCTTGAATATGCTCCTCAAGAGGGCTAAAAAGCCTAGGGTTCACTCAATTGAAGAGTACCTGAGAGACGGAGGCTATCAGGCTCTTGAGAAAGCTCTCAACATGCCCCCCGAGGAGATAATAGACTGGGTTGAGAAGAGCACCCTCAGAGGAAGGGGAGGTGCAGGATTTCCGACGGGAACCAAGTGGAAGTTCGCGGTTCAGAACCCCGCTCCGAGGTACTTCATCTGCAATGCGGACGAGTCTGAGCCCGGAACCTTTAAGGACAGGATACTCATGGAGAGAGACCCCCATCTGCTGTTGGAGGGGATAATAATTTCCTCTTACGCCATCGGTGCCAATCAGGCTTTTATATACATAAGGGGTGAGTATCCTGCAGCTTACTACATACTGCTGGATGCGATAGAGGAGGCTAAGAAGAAGGGATTTTTGGGTAAGAACATCCTCGGCTCGGGCTTTGACCTTGAGATATACGTAGCAAGGGGTGCTGGTGCCTACATATGCGGTGAGGAGACAGCCCTGATAGAGTCCTTAGAGGGTAAGAGGGGACATCCAAGGCTCAAGCCCCCCTACCCTGTTCAGGTCGGTCTCTTTGGAAGACCTACGGTGGTCAACAACGTGGAGACCATATGCAACATCCCCTTCATAATAAGCATGGGATGGGAGGAATACAGGTACATAGGTCCCAGCGATTACGCCGGTCCTAAGCTCTTTCCCCTAAGTGGGAAGGTTAAGAAGCCCGGCGTTTATGAGCTTCCCATGAACACAACCCTGAGAGAGGTAATATTCAAGTACGGTGGAGGAACGATCGGAAACAGAAAGGTCAAGGCGGTCTTCTCGGGAGCTCTTGACTGCTTCTCGGGAGAAGAGCTTGATATGCCGATGGACTACTCGCCTTTCGGCTTCGGTGGTACAGGAACGGTGATGGTTCTGACCGAGGATGATGACATAGTTGAAGCCTGCCTTCAGGTTGCCAAGTTCTACGAACATGAGACCTGTGGTCAGTGCACACCTTGCAGGGTAGGCTGTCATGAACAGGCTGTCCTCTTGGAGAGGATATACAGACAGGAGGCTACCGAAAGAGACTGGGAGGGCTTCGTCTTCATAAACAGGTACATACAGCCCACCTCCATATGCGGTCTGGGAGCGGTAGCGGGCAGACTCATAAAGCAGGCTATGGAAAAGTTTCCCGAAGAGTTTGAGAGGTACAGGAAAAAGATAGCAGAGGCTATCTGATCATATCAACGCCGAGGCTTCCCACTATTGAGAAGACAGTAACGAGAACCGAGGTCTTGATAAACCACTCCCAGTTGTCAAGGAAGTTTGGATATACCCCGAGTATATAGAGCGTGGCGCAGGAAACTGTCAGGGCTATCAGAAAGCTCGTTATCAGCCTTAGGGGCAAAAAACCCGCCACATCTTGAGCTTCCCACCTCTGGAGTCGTGAGTGCTTTATGAAGAAGTAAACAACTCCGAGGGCACCGAGCATGATCACGAAAATTCTCCAGAACGAAAGCTTGCTTGAGACCTCCCATATCTCTTCTGTCATTGATATCGGGAAGGCAACTATCAACGCACCTATGCACTCCTGAATGAAGTCATCAAGACCAAACCTGTCAGGTTTTTGGGATGCCCTTATCTCCGACCTTACACTTTCAACATCCTTTCTCAGGTCTCCTAAGCTCTCTTCAATCCTCTTTAGCCTTTCTTTCTCATCCATAGCTGAGTTATTATAAGTGCTCTGATGTTTCACGAGTTCATAGCAACAGGCTTCTATGTAGGTAGGTTACCCGCCCCCGGAACCCTTGGCACCCTCTGGGGAGTACCCCTCGTGTACCTCGTCTCCTTCAACCCATGGACGACCCTAACAGCTACAGCCTTCATATTTCTCGTGGGTTTAATAACTTCTAACGAGGTGATAAAGATGACCGGAGATAGCGACCCAGAGGAGGTCGTCATAGATGAGGTCGCGGGTTACGTTGCCTGTTTCCTATTTGTGGAGCCGAGTTTGAAGACCTACCTCTTAGCCTTTCTCCTCTTCAGGATAATTGATATATACAAGCCCTTTCCCGTGAACCTCTTTGAGAAGATACCCGGTGCTTGGGGGGTCATGCTTGACGACGTTGTCGCCGGAGTTATAACTTCCTTTATACTCCTCCTCCTGTTAAAATAGTCCTTCCCATGAGAATAAGGATAGCCCACAGCCCGGACTCGGACGATGCCTTCATGTTCTACCCCCTCGTAAGGGGAGAGATAGATACCGAAGGTCTTGAGATTGAACATGTCCTTGCGGACATAGAGACCCTTAACAGGGAAGCTCTGAAGGGAACCTACGAGGTCTCAGCAATATCCTTTCACGCATACCCCTATGTTGCGGACAAGTATCTCGTCCTTCCCAGCGGTGGAAGTGTGGGAGAGGGCTACGGACCGGTTGTGGTGGCAAGGGAGCGGTTGGAGAGTCTCAAGGGAAAAAGGGTTGCTGTTCCGGGAACCTTA
>JALSTO010000127.1 GCA_026983685.1 Aquificaceae bacterium
ACCTGAGAGACCTCTCCTCCGCTTACAGGTTAACCGACAGGGTTTACTCCGACTCCTTCTATCTTCCCTTCAGGGCTACAACCTTAAGACCTCAGGAGTGGAGGGAGCAGAGGGTTATATTAGCCCTTGAGTGTGAGATAGTTTTCTCGGAGGTTATGGCAACCCGCTGGCTCGTTGATGCCTTTGAAAAGTCAGCTTACATCGTTGCTGTCTCCTCCAGATACGGAACCACCTCCGCCAAGGCAAGCAGGAGGCTTCTCCTCAAGCCCCCCCTCGTGGTCAAGTTCCTTGAGGACATAGCCCTTTCCTTAGAAGGAGAGAGAGTTGATAGTCCTTATGGAGAAGAGGTTCAGAAGCTCGCCCGCGCTTTCTCCATTATAGAGAGCTCACTGATACTCATAGGTGAGACCCTGCTCAGAAGCCCATGGAGAGAGAGTATCCTTAGCTCACTCCAGAGGATAAGGCAAAGGACAAGGGTAAACTACAGCATAGTAGGGAACATATCACCTTTTCCTACAAAAGAGCTCGCTGATTTCCTTGAAGACTTTAAGAAGGCTGAGTGGCTTCTTCTAACAGGAAACCCAGCGATGTACATGGGGGACGGGGAGATTGAGATCCTGAAACAGAAGCCCGTCCTGAGTCTATCCCTCTTCCCCAACCTAACCGCCAACAGCTCCCAGCTCGTAGTCCCTGCAAAGCTCTTCCCCGAGAGGGAGTTCTTTCCCTTCAGGAACGGCTTCGGCTTTGTAGCCCATTCGCCTGCCGTTCTCACCCCGCCACCGAGCTCCTTCTCCCTTCATGAGCTCCTTGATAGTACCCTTGGAGTCGGCTGGGATGAGGAATCCCTTCTGAGAAAGCTCGGGTTGAAGGCTGAGGATGTGATGGAGACCGAGGGAGGAGCGGATATAGATATGCCCTACATTGAGGAGCTGGAAAGTTACAGCAAAGAAGCCCCCCAAGAGGAGGGCGTGTTCCTTGTATGCGACAACACCCTCGTTGATGAGCTCGGACACTGGAATCCCTGGACCCACGATATTGAGAGGGAGCAGTTCGCCTACATGAACGAGAGGACAAGGAAGAGGCTCGGCGCTGAGGAAGTTATAGAGATAAGAGGAGCAAAGCTGAAGGTGAAGCTGAACTCAAACATTGCGGACGACGTCGTCTTTGTCCCCTCTTCCTATGAGGAGAGCCAGCCCTTTGATCCGGGTGTAAGGATCGGAAGGCTGATGAAGAACCCCCACCTGAGGATAGAGAGGTTTCTGTAAAATAGTTAGAAAAGAACGGAGGTATATAAAAATGAACATTGAGTTCAGGGGCGTGGATATTGAGATAACGGACGCAATGAAGAGCTTTATTGAGACCAAGCTCAGCAGGTTCAACAGGTACCTCAAGGAGGCTGGCGAGGACCAGGTTGAGGTGGTTGTCTCCATATCCGCAGTGCGCTCAAGGCACAAGGACTACGCCGGTGACAGCAAGCCGATAATCTACAGGGTTGATATGCACATGTACTTAAAGACACTCCCCCATGGCTCGATCCACGCCTGGGAAGAGGACACGGATGTATTCACAGCCCTTGACCAGGTCCTTGATGAGATAGAGAGACAGCTTATAAAACTAAAACAGCGCAGACTTGAGCTCAGAAGGGAATCCGCCAAGGTAAAGGAACAGATGCACACGCCAGAGCCTCTCGCTCCCGAGGAGAGGGAGAGACCCCTTATAGTTGAGGAAGAGCTGGCTGTGGAAAAGCCGATGAGCGTTGAGGACGCCATGTTTGAGCTGGAGCAAAATCATGCTTTCTTTCTTCCCTTCGTGGACATTGAAAGCGGAAATCTCAGGATAATCTACAGGAAGAAGGGCGGGAACTTCGGGATAATCAATACGAAGTGTAAGCTTCTGTAAGTTATGGAATACAGATTCAGGTTTCTGCGATACCGCTTCTTAGCCTACCTGCTATCCCTACTTCTTGTGGTAGGTAGCATCTTCCTATTAGCGTTCAAAGGGCTCAATCTGGGTCTTGACTTCACCGGAGGTAGGGTTCTGGAGGTAAGGTTTGAGAAGAACCCGGACATAGGTGAGCTCAGAAGGAGCCTCAAGGAGGCTGGGCTTGAGTCTTTCCTCGTTCAGGAGACGAAGGAAGGAACTTACATCATAAAGGTCAGGGAGGGTGAGAACTATGAAGCGGTCAAAAACGCTGTGGCGAAGTTTGGCAAGTATGAGCTGATAAGACAGGAGAGGATAGGAAGCGTTATAAGTGAGGAGCTTAGAGAGAAGGCTGTCCTTGCCATACTCACAGCCCTTGGAGGTATCCTCCTCTACCTTGCCTTCAGGTTCAAGCCTCTCTGGGGTGTGGGAGCTCTCTTAGCCCTCGTTCACGACGTCCTCATAGTTGTGGGAGCTTACTCCCTTACCTACAGGGAGGTGAACCTTGAGGTTGTCTCCGCTCTCCTCATAGTAGCCGGCTACTCCGTAGCTGATACAGTCGTCATATTTGACAGGATAAGGGAGAACCTGAGGGTCAGGAAGACACTTCCCCTTGAGGAGGTCATGGACCTCTCCATAAACCAGACCCTCTCAAGGACCATAATGACCTCCCTCACCACGTTCGTTACAGCCTTTACCCTCTTCATTCTCGGTGGATACGCCCTGTCAAACATAATGTTCGCCTTCGTCGTTGGCGTCGTTGTGGGGACCTTCTCATCGGTCTTCGTGGCAAGCGCCTTCGTCCTTGATGTAGGCAGGCTTTTCGGTCTCGGGAAGGAAAAGGTTCAGGAAGAAACAGCTTGATGGACTACCTGATAGTCTTTCTGGTGGGTCTTGTTCTCGGGAGCTTTTACAACGTCCTCATATACAGGCTTCCAAGGAATGTCTCGGTCGTTTTCCCCTCTTCCCACTGTCCTCACTGCGGTGCAAAGATAAGGTGGTACGACAACATACCCCTCCTCTCCTTTCTTATTCTCAGGGGCAGGTGCAGGGACTGTGGGGAAAGGATATCCTTTCAGTACCCTCTCGTTGAGCTCTCCTCTGGTCTTTTAGCCC
>JALSTO010000128.1 GCA_026983685.1 Aquificaceae bacterium
TCTGGAGATTGAGGGAGTCCCTCCCTTCTGGGAGGATCAGCTCCTGGGAAAGAGGTTTGCTGTGGGTGAGGTGGTGATGGAAGGAAAGGGGATATCAAAGAGGTGTCCAGTCCCTACGAGAGACCCTTTCAGCGGGAAGGTAACGAAGAACTTTGTTAAAACCTTCGTGGAGAAGAGAAAGGAGACTATGCCAGACTGGTCCCCAAAGGAGGCTTTCTCCGACACCTTCTACAGGCTTTGTCTGAACACTACGATTCTTGAAGGAGGTACGGTGAGGGTGGGAGACGAGCTCACGCTGATAGGGTAGTGCCCAGAAGAGACCTCAACTCCTCTCCTACTCGGACTACGGGACCGATTATCATAACAGCGGGGGTGTTCACCTGAGGAGGCTCTCTTGATAGCTCCAGAAGGTTTGTAAAGATAACCCTCTCCTCTGGAGTGGTAGCCTTCTCCACGAAGGCAACGGGCTCATTGGGGTCCCTACCAGAGTTCAAGAGCTGAAGGGCTATCTTCTGCCTGTTCTTCACCCCCATGAGAACTACGAGAGTATCAATACCCCTGAAGGAAGACCAGTCTATCTCCCTGTTGGGGTGACCGTTCACTATGGCAACGGAGGAAGAAACCCCCCTGTGGGTGAGGGGTATGTTGGCTGAGGCGGGGGCTGAGAGGGCGGAAGAGACCCCCGGAACCACCTCAACCTCAACACCCATGCTCTTCAGATAGAGTAGCTCCTCCCCTCCCCTTCCGAATATGAAGGGGTCGCCTCCCTTCAGCCTGACCACCTTATCGTAAACCCTTGAGAACTTGTAAAGGAGCTCGTTTATCTCCTCCTGAGATATTGAGTGTCTTCCATCCCTCTTTCCAACGTAAACCTTGAGGCAGTTGGGCTTAGCTATGTTCAGGATCTCCCTGCCAACCAAGGCGTCGTAAAGTATGACATCCGCATCACTCAGGAGTCTGTGAGCCCTCAAGGTGAGGAGTTCAGGGTCACCGGGACCAGCGCCGACTATGTAAACCTTCCCCATCAGGCAGCCTCCTCAACCACAGAGGGTTCTGCCTCCTTCTCCCTCCTCCTGTGGGTAACGTACAGAGCGAGTCCCGTGAAGGTCAGCCCTCCTACTATGTTTCCCAAGGTGACGGGTATCTGGTTCCAGAACCACCACTCGTAAAGCCCTATGTTAGCCCCGAAGAGCATGCCTGTCGGCATCAGGAACATGTTCACAACAGCGTGCTCAAAGCCGAGGGCAAAGAAGGTCAGTATAGGAAGCCACATTGCCGCTATCTTCCCTATAACGTGCTGGGCTGTCATAGCCATAACCGCCCCGAGGGTTACCATCCAGTTGCACAGGATAGCCTTCACTATGGCTACAGTCCAGCCATCAAGAAAGCCGAGCTTTGCGTAGCCGAGGGTGTTCGCCTCAGCCACCTTGGCTATCATCTTTCCCACGACGGGTTCGGGCACAGAGCCCATCTTCGTAGAAGCTATATAGAACAGAAAGCCGTAGAAGGCTGTTCCGAGAATGTGCCCTATATATACCCAGCTCCAGTTGTAGAGTAAACGACCGAAGGTCGTCTTTCTCTCTAATACAGCTAAAGGAACGAGGGCGAAGTTACCTGTCACGAGTTCAAGCCCAAGAAGTATTATCATCACGAAGCCGAGGGGAAAGACGAGGGAGCCAACTATCCTCATGTCAGTCTGGGCAATAGCTGAGAAAGCAACCGTAACAGCGTAGCCTAGCAGTGAGCCTGCCAGAAATCCCCTCACTAAAAGGTGCTTTGCGGAAAGCCCTGCTTTGTAAGCTCCCGCCTGAATCATCTGCTCAACAACTGCTTCAGGCTTAACGTACCCCATGTTCAACCTCCTTCAGTAGATTTATCAAGACAGCCCTCAGACTATCGGGACCTATCCTGTGGGCAAAGTCTGCAAAGCTCTCTCCATCCTGCCTGTTCTCCAGGTAGTAAGAGACAAGTAGCTGGGAGGATTCCTTCACCTTGTCCAAGGGGAGACCCTGAAGGAGCTTGTAGCCCTCCTTGTCGGTTGAACCTCCCACAAAAACATCAACCGCCAGAACAGCCTCATCCCCGATCTTGGTCTTCGTGCCCACGAATCCTATATCACCGCATCCGTGCTGACCACATCCCTTGGCGCAGGCAGACCAGTGCATCCTGAGAGGAATGTCAAGCTTCAGGCTGTTTGACAGGTGGGTTGCCACCTCAACCGCATCGCTCTTGTTGGGAATAACGCCGAATCCGCAGGTGTCGCTCCCCGCACAGGCTATCAGATGGGTCATGAAGGGAGAGCTGACGGTCGGATACCTCTCAAAGAACTCATCACCAAGAAGGGAATCAAGGTTTTCTTCCGGAACGTTAGGTATGAAGAGGTTCTGATAGACGGAGAGTCTCAGCTCCCTGCTTCCATACTTCCTTGAGAGCTCAGCCGCCCTTCTGAGGTCCTTCGCCTTTATCTTACCCGCAGGCACTACGGCACAAACCGCGAAGGTGCCATTGCGCAGGTTTATTATTCCTTCTCTCTCTCCCCTGCTGTTTACGAGGTCCTCTCCTTTATGTGGCATAGCCTTGTAGAGCCTCTGCTCTATCTCCTCTCTGAACCTGTCCACACCCCATTCCTGTAAAAGGAAGAAGAGCCTGTTCTTGCTCCTGTTCTCCCTATCACCGAAGGTGGCGTAGATGTCAAAGATGGTCTTGCACAGATCGGGAACTTCGTAGGGCTCCACAAAGAGGTTCATGTCAACCGCCTTCACAGGTCCTCCTGAGCCGATCTTCCCGCCGAGGTAAAGGTTAAAGCCGAGCTTTCCCTCCTTCTCAGCAAGATAAAGGCATATATCGTTGAACATTGCATTTATGCAGTCTCTCTGAGAGCCGAGGATAGCCACGTTGAACTTCCTCGGCATATCCGCGTACTCCCTCTTTCCCAAGAAGGTGTAGGTAACATCCTTCGTAAGCCTGAGGGTATCTATGAGGGAGTC
>JALSTO010000129.1 GCA_026983685.1 Aquificaceae bacterium
ACAAATCTAAGCCACGCCTGTTTTACAAGGGTGCTACATATCTTCTCAAAGAGCTCCTCCTCAAAGAGAGATGTGGTTATGATCTGATTGACTTCCCGGAGAAGGTTGTAGAGTGCCTGAACCTTTCTGCTCTGGGTAGTATCAACGAACAGGACAAATCCCGAGAAACGCCCTCTGTAAACTATCGTTTTCGTAAAGACAAGAAGCCACAGGTGTCTGCCATCCTTCCTAACGACCTTAAGCTCAATGTAAAACCTATCCTCGCCCTCACCTTTGAGCCTCTTTTTCATTATGGCTTTTACATTATTCCTGTGCTCTTCGGCAACGAGCTCGTAAACAGGCATCTTGCTGAGTTCATCCCTCGTGTAACCCAGGAGGTCGCAGGCATAGTCGTTGGCATAGACTATGGTCTCCTGATATATGATCACCCCCACGTGGGGAGCCTTCAGAACCGCACTTGCTATGTCACTGTTCTCCCACTCACTCAGAATCCTGTCTATATTAGCCTTAAGGTTAAAAATAAGTCCTATTGCTTCACTACCAACGGGTTCAAAGTCTTCCAGAAGCTTTAAAAGTGCACCTTTAATCCGCTCAGCCTTTCCCGCTTTAGCCATAAAGAGGTGGAAGCTCCTGACATTCTGACTACCGAGCACTTCAATACCATCCTCTTCGTAGTTATCAGGGAGCGATTTAGAGTATATGAGACCGTAGTCCGCTTTGCCTTTCTTGACGAGCTCGTAGGTTTCTCTATGGTCCTTCGTGTGTATGAGATTTATACTCCCTCCCGAAAAGCTCCTTATAAAGTCAAGAGTCAGGTAAAGGTGGTAGAGGTTTGCCACCGCCAGCTTCACAAAGGGCTTCTTATCCTGAAATGGAGACCTTATCAGATAAACGAAGTCACTCTCACCCAGTATTCTCCCTACCGGTATGTATCCTCTGGAGTGAAGCCCGAGGGCTGTATCGGGAGAGGCGTAGTAAAGGTCAAAATCAGCTTCATCAAGCCTCTTCTTTTCTTCCTCAAAGTCCTCAAAGGTTATGAGCTCTACCCTCTCACCGAGCTCCTCCTCAAGGGCTTTCGCGAGCTTCTTCCACTTTTCGTAATCCTTTTCCGTATCATGAGGACAAACGCCGAACTTTACAGCCATCACCTTCCCTCATATCGGATGAAGAACACACCTCTATATGAGTAAACCTTCTCTTTTATACGTGGAAAGTCGGGAAGGGTCCTCTCCTTAACCTCAACACCTTCATGGTCTCCGAGCTTCAGCTTGGCGTCAAGCCTAAGGACCGCCTCAAAGAGTTCCTCAGCCTCTTCGTACTTTTTGCCTGCGGAGGAGAGGGTTTCAAAGAGGATGGTGAAGGCGACCGCCACTATGGTGAGGGCTACAAGGACCTCTATAAGGGTGAAACCCTTTTCACAGTTCCCAGACGTCAATATCGTCCTCCGTTCCCTCTTCTCCATCGGGACCCCTTGACCTGAGCTCGTAGGGATGGTTCACCCCCGGAGATATGTATATGAAGTCTCTGTCCCAGCCGTCCTTGGGAACCTTGTCTAGGTACTTCTTCCACCGGGAAGGTACGGGTGGGATGGTCGGTTTTTCCACAAGAGCCTTGAGCCCCTGCTCCGTCGTGGGATACCTGCCGTTGTCAAGTTTGTACTGTTCAAGGGCGTTCTTTATAGCCTTCATCTGTATCTTCGTGGTCTCTATCTTCGCCTCATCAACCCTGCCCGTTATCCTCGGGACCACGAGAGCCGCTATAAGACCGAGTATTATCAGGACCACGAGGACCTCTATGAGGGTAAAGCCCCTTTCCCTTTCCTTTCTGTACTTCTCTTCAAGCTGTTTCTCAACCTTCTTCAGAAAGCGGTTGTAGATACCCGAGGATACGAGGACAACTATCACGAGGAAGGGTATCCCTATCAGAAAGGCAAGGATAAGAACCTTCAGTAGCCAGACGACCCATGCCCAGAAAGTTACACCCTGCTCCATTTCAACCTCCTCAGCTGACAACTATGTTAACAAGTCTGTTTTTTATATAGACCACCTTCTTGATCTCTTTGCCCTCTATGTACTTCCTGACCCGCTCATCTCCGAGAGCTATTTCTCTTACTATCTTTTCCTCCGCTCCGTAAGGGATTTTCACCCTCGCCCTCAGCTTTCCGTTTATCTGAACGGGGAGCTCAACCTCTTCAACCTTGAGGGCATCGCTGTCAACTTCGGGCAAGGGCTGGAGAGATATAAGACCTTTCCCGCCGAGCCTCTGCCAGAGCTCCTCACATATATGTGGCGTTATCGGTGCAAGGAGCTTCAGAAGGACATCCACTCCCTCCCTCATAGCTTTCTTCTCCTCGTCAGTCTCAGGGTTAAAGGCTGTAAGCTCATTCAGTAACTTCATCACCCTGGCTATGGCTGTGTTGAGCTGGTATCTCTTCTCCATGTCTGTTAGGTAGCCCTCAAGGGTCTCATGGACGATCCTTCTGAGTTTTCTCGCCTTCCCGCCGAGCTTTCTGAGCTCCTCCCCTGTGTAGTCTATATCCCTGAGCCACTCTTCCCTCTCGGTTATGAAGTTCCAGAGCCTCCTGAGAAAGCGGTAAGCCCCCTGTATGCCCTCATCGGTCCACTCAAAGTCCTGCTCGGGGGGTGCAGCGAAGAGTATGTATAGCCTTATGGTGTCCGCACCATATTCTTCAACCGCCTCCTCGGGGTCAACTACGTTCGCCTTTGACTTGGACATTTTGGCGCTCTCGCCTATCTCCGACTCAAGCCTTTTAAGAAGCTCCTCACTTGTGATACCCAGCCTTTCTAAGAGGAAAAGGGCATTGTCACCCACCGAAAGCTGGTTTTCTCTCAGGAACTCTCCTATCTTCATGCTTAACAATTTTACATGAGCGCCCAAGCTCTTTAGCGAGGGACCTCCATAACCTTCCTGAGGA
>JALSTO010000130.1 GCA_026983685.1 Aquificaceae bacterium
GACGAGGTTTTACTCTTCTGCTTCGGGGGAACAGGAGCAGCCTTTGTCTATATGATGATGGATTTCAACGGATACAAGGGCATGAGAGTTTACGATGCCTCAAAGAGAGAGTGGGAGTATCTGAATTACCCTCTCAACAGGTACGTGTGGGAGACCTTCAGAGACTGCAGGAAGCCTTAGAGCTTCAGCCTGAAGCTCTTCCTGATGGGGTCAAACCTCAGATGCTCTGGCAGGAGGAGAACGTAACCTTCAAGGTAGGCTATATCAAGCTGAGGAAAATTCTCCTCCATCTTTCTCAGTTCTGCGCTCCACTTCTTGTGGAATTCAGTCTTTATACCCTCTATAAAGGGGGATATTTCCTTTTTCCAGAGAAAAGAGATGGGATTTTTCCAGTCTTCTTCACAGATGCCCCTGTCCCTGTAAAGGGTGAGCCTGCACATCAGAGGTCTCGCCTCATAAACCCTGCAGGAGCCTGACTCCTGATCTAAAAAGGGGCAGGGAACGTCATTCATACCCAAGCCACACACAATCCCAAGTTTCTCTACATTGAGTTCCTCTTCTCTTATCGGACTCGCAGGTTCGTATCCGGCACTCCTGGACTGCTCCCTGTACTCCCTCCTGTAGGCACTTAGCCGGGAGGCTATCTCCTTCCTCTCCCTTATGGGAAGCTTGTTGAGGGTGTGGGCTATCTGCAAAGCCTCGGGTGGTTTTACCCAGAGTGGAACTCCGAAACAGCAGAAATTACATCCCTTCCCGCAGGCTATCTCCTTCTCCTTTGTTATCTCATCTATGAGGGCATCAGCCCTTCTAAGCCTCTCCTGAGCATACCTGAGAAGGTCCATAGACCTATTTTAAGCCCTTGAAGAACCTGCTGAGCAGGTAGTCCACCGAAGCCCTGCCCGGACCGAAAAGGAATACCAGAACTGAGGCTAAAAGGAAGGGAAAGGGCGGAGCACCGTAGAACTCCTCCGGTGAACTGAATACACTGAGAAGCTCCTCCCTGTGGGCTACAAGGAAGGCTCCTATCATCTCAAGGGTCAGTATAAGGCTGACTACCCTTGTTCCGAGACCAAGACCCATGAGGATACCACCCAGAAGCTCTGTCAAGCCTACCATGTAGGCGCTCACCTCAGGAAAGGGCATTCCCAAGGTGGAGAAGAACTCGGAAGCATTCTCATGATTTACAAGCTTGCCGTAGCCCGCCCTTGAGAAGAGCCATCCCCAGTAGAGCCTTATAAAGAGGAGGAAGGCATCCTGAAGAAAGGGGAGGGTTCAAGACTTCTCACCTTCCTTTGGCTTCATCTTTCCTCCGCAACCTCCCGGTCCACCGCAGGTCATCTCCTTCTGCTTTTTGGTTTTCTCCTTCTCTTCCTTCTTCATGCCTGCACAGGTCGCCTCCTTGCTCTGCTCGGTTTTCATGCCCTTGTTCATGCCTGCGCACTTCCCTTCTCCCGCATGGGCTACCGTTGCAGGTCCTGCACTGAGCCCGAAGAGAACCGCCGAACCGAGAACTCCAAGAAGTTTATGTTTCTTTTCCATGACTAACACCTCCTGAAGCTGAATATAGCATTCAATCCGTGGTTTTCTGTAATTTAAATCACTTAACTTCACAAAAGGGGGATAGATTTAAGTTATGGAAGATTTAAAAGTTCCCGATGGTGTAGGTCTGGGTCTGAGATACTCCTTTGCGGAAGAGATACTGAGCTGTGAAGAACCTCCCCGCTGGCTTGAAATAGCTCCCGAGAACTGGATGGAGAGAGGTGGCTTCTTCAAAAGCACCCTTGAAAGGGTTAGAGAAAAGTTCCCCATAGTTTGCCACGGTCTTTCCCTTTCCATAGGCTCTCCCGATGCCCTGAACACAAACTTCATTAAAAAACTAAAGACATTCCTTGACGAGTTCCACATAGAGGTTTACTCTGAGCACCTGAGCTTTTCTTCTATGGAAGGCTCTTACCTTCACGACCTGTTCCCCCTTCCCTTCACCGAGGAGATGGTAAAGCACGTCTCGGAGAGGGTGCATCGGGTTCAGGAGCTTCTTGAAAGACCTCTCATACTTGAGAACATCTCCTACTACTGGAGTTATCCGACGGGCATGGAGGAGTGGGAGTTTATAAACTCGGTCCTTGAGGAGAGCGGTGCTTACCTTCTCCTTGATGTGAACAACGTTTATGTCAACTCCCTAAACCACCGCTACGACCCCTACGACTTTGTTGAGAGGCTTGATCTCTCAAGGGTAGCCTACATCCACATAGCTGGACACGAGCGCTTTGACAGGCTTGTGATAGATACACACGGAGCACCGACGCCCGAGGAGGTGATGAAACTTCTTGAGTTCGTTCTTGAAAAGACCGGCGATACGCCGGTTCTTCTTGAAAGGGACAACAACATACCACCCCTTGAGGAGCTACTTCAGGAGGTAAGGAAGATTGAGGGCAGGATCAGGAAGGTCGGAGTTTGATGTTATGAAGGAGCTTTTCCTTGTTGCAAAAGGCGAGCTTGAGCCCAAAGACGAGGGACAGAGAGCTTACAGGGAGCTTGTCTTCAACAGGTTCTACGATGCAATATCTACGACCTTTCCCCTCTTTAGCTCCTTTGTGGGTGAGGAAGCCCTCTCCAAGCTCATAAGCCTCTTTTTGAGAGAAAAACACAGCTCTCCTTTGCTCCTGAACCTATTGGGTGAGTTCGTTGAGTTCTTTAGAAAGGCGGGTGAGCACCTAAAAAGCGATAAGCCATTCCTTGAGGAGCTTCTGATTTATGAATGGACGGAGGTAGAGCTCTTCAACGCAAGTGATTCAACTGAGGAGAAGGTTTACAGATTGAGCCCGAGCGCAAGGCTCCTGACCTTTGAATATCCAGTCCACAGAGCTGAGGAGCTGAATAAGGAAGAGATAGTATCAAAGAGAGGCAGATACTACCTGCTCCTCTATAGAGACG
>JALSTO010000131.1 GCA_026983685.1 Aquificaceae bacterium
AGACTTATCTGGGCTACGAACATCTCAAGGAAGCCCTCTCCCTTTCCGAATGACTTTGCAAGCGCAGGAGCTATAAAAAGGAAGGAGATATAGAGGAGTATGCTTGACCCTACAGAAGCTAAGAAGTAGGACTTCCTCTTGTAGCCAAAGATCTTCAGGTAGTTTACGTACCTCCTGAAGGTCTCCCTCACCTTTCCCACCGAAGGTTTGTTCCTGTTTTTCCTCATGAGGAGCTTAACCCCGTAGTAAGACACTCCGAAGACAAGAACAACAGCCACAAATATCTCAAGGACCGGCAGAACCTGCTCGGGATTTTTGTAAAGGTGCCAGATAAAGAAGGGAAGACCTAACAGGAAGAAGACAGCTCCCGAGATAGCTTTCATCGTCACTATGCTCATAACTTTGTGAACACTAACACCCTTTCTCAGGAGCATGTACACCGCTGCGAGCTCTCCTCCCACGTGGGCTGGCGTTACCGTCGCGCCGAAGGTGTTAACTAAAGACATTATGTAGCCGTAAAGAAAGGAGTAGTTCACACCGACAGCCCTTGAGAGTATAAAGAGTCTTAAGTTATCAAAGGTGTGATATAAAAAGAGAAAGAACAGTGAAAGGAGGAGGTATCTCTTCTTCAGATTCATGAGGATGGAGAAGGTCTCCTTAGTAAAGGTTTTAAAGAAGATGTAGGAAAAGCTCAGGAGGAGTATGAAAACGAGCAAGAGGGTGCCGTAGGTAAAGGTTCTGCGCATCAGAGCTCCTTGACAGCCCGTGAGATCCTCTCAAGAGCCTCGTCAATATCCCTTTCCTCGTGGGCTGTGCTTACGAACCACGCTTCAAACTGGGAGGGCGGAATCAGAACACCGTT
Source organism: Aquificaceae bacterium (assembly GCA_026983685.1). GTDB lineage: Bacteria > Aquificota > Aquificia > Aquificales > Aquificaceae > Hydrogenivirga. Next base: position 863 of record JALSTO010000131.1, read on the forward strand.
GTCTAAGAGCTTCCGGAAGAACTTCGCAAAGAGCTCGGTATCGGATGTCTTTGCGCTGGCAAAGTCCCTTACTTCCCTGTCGGTGAAGAAGAGGGTCATCATTGAGCCGACCCTGTTTATCCTGTGGGCTATACCTTTGTCCTTCAGCAGACCTGCCACACCCTCCGAGAGCCTCTCCATCTTCCTGTCAAGCTCCTCGTAAGGCTCCCTGTCCCTGAGTTCCTTCAAGGTCTGGACCCCAGCAACCATGGCTACAGGATTGCCCGAGAGGGTTCCTGCCTGATAGACGGGTCCCTCGGGAGCTACCTGAGACATTATCTCCTTTCCGCCTCCATAAGCTCCGACGGGCATACCTCCTCCGAGCACCTTTCCAAGGCAGGTTATATCAGGCTCAACTCCGAAAAGCTCCTGAGCACCCCCCTTTGCCAGCCTGAAGCCCGTTATGACCTCGTCAAAGATAAGAAGTGTGCCGTATTCTCTAGTTATCTCCCTGAGAAACTGTAAAAAACCCTCCTCTGGAGGAACGACTCCCATATTCCCGGGCACGGGCTCAACTATCAGGCAGGCTATATCATCCCCGTATCTGCGAAAGGTCTCCTCTACCGCTTCCCTGTTGTTAAAGGGAACCACAAGAGTCAGCTTGGCTATCTCCTCGGGTATGCCCGGAGTCCCGGGTATGCCAAAGGTAGCGACTCCGGAACCCGCACTCACGAGGAGGCTGTCGTAGTGCCCGTGATAACAGCCGTCAAACTTCACGACGTATTTCCTTCCTGTCACTCCCCGGGCAAGCCTGACAGCGGACATGGTGGCTTCTGTGCCTGAGTTTACGAACCTGACCTTCTCAACGCTCGGAACCATCTCAACGACAAGATGGGCAAGCCTTACCTCGTGAGGGTTTGTGAGTCCGAAGGACAGCCCTTTCCAGACCTCTTCCTCCACCGCCTTAACCACCTTGGGATGGGCATGACCCAGTATCAGAGGTCCCCAGGAAGCGAGGAAGTCTATGTACTCTCTTCCGTCCGCATCCCAGACCTTTGCCCCCCTTCCTTTTACGAGGGCTATGGGCTTTCCACCGACAGCCTTGAAGGCTCTCACAGGACTGTTGACACCGCCGGGCAGTACCTCTAAGGCCTCTGTGATTATCCTCTCGTTGTTCATGTAAAAATTATAAACCTCCCGAGGTGTACCGAAACTTATAATTGATTAGAAATGAAGCTTTTACTTCCGCTACTGGGAGGGTTGGTTCTCTTTGGGTGCACGCCAACAGTTAAAGAGGTTGCCCTTTACAGGGGAAAGGGGCAGATAGAGATCGTCAAGAAGGGAAGCTTCTTCTTCAGTGAAGAGGAGAAGGGCTTTATAAGTCGTGAGGCAAGACGCCTCGGCATAGATGTGCCAGAGAACGAGGATATTAAGAGACACCTGAGAAGGCTTCTGAAAAACCCCCGTAGCCTTGAACTCGCCCTCAGAAGAGCCAACCTCTACATACCCTACATAAAGCCAATTCTTCTCAAGAAAGGTCTTCCCGAAGAGCTCTCCCTGCTTCCCCTGATAGAGAGTGGTTTTAACCCCTTTGCTGTGTCAAGGTCCGGTGCTGCAGGAATATGGCAACTCATGCCTGATACAGCGAGGAGGTACGGGCTCAGAGTTGATGGAGAGGTTGATGAGAGGTTTGACCTTCTGAAGTCCACCGAGGCAGCTGCGAGCTATCTGAAAGACCTCCACAGGAGGTTTGGAAGCTGGGAGCTTGTCCTTGCTGCATACAACTGCGGTGAAGGCTGCGTGAGCAGGAGGACGGAAGGAGTAAACTTCTGGAGGTCAAAGTGGGCTCTACCAGACCAGACGAGGGAGTACGTCCCCTCCTTCTTTGCCTCTCTCCTCATAGCGAGAGCTCCCCACAGATACGGGCTCCGCGTAACCATGAGTGGACTGAACATAAGAAAAGTAGTATCCGACAGGAGAGAAAGAGTCAGCGACCTCGTTGCAAAGCTCGGAATAAGGCACAGCACCTTCAGGGACCTCAATCCCCACATAAAGGGTAACTACGTACCGGC
>JALSTO010000132.1 GCA_026983685.1 Aquificaceae bacterium
GCTGTAAAGGTATGCACCCGTAGTTCCGAGGGATACGAGGACGTCCATACCTGCAACGCCGTTCTTAAGGGAGTTGTAGGCTCCGGTGTAAAACTTCCAGCCTCCGAGAAACTGGACGAGGGTGGAAAGGAAGAACTGAATGTAGGTAGCTCCGGGAACAGGATAGAGCATAAGGAGGGTTATGGCTAAGGCTGAAAAGCCCGAGAATAGGAGAACGTAGAGGTCCGTTCTTGGACTTTCCTCCTCAAGGACCCGGTAGCCAAGATTCTCTATAGTCCTGACTATGTCTTCCTCGGAGAGCTTTGAGCTGTCAAAATCAACCTTAACCCTTCCGAGTTCAAAGGAGACCTCAACATCCTTTACACCACTTTTTTTCTTCAGGGCTATCTCAATAGTTCTGGCGCAGTTAACGCAGGTCATACCCTCAACTCTAAAGCTCTTCTTCATCAAGGTTAAGATTACTTCTGAACCCGTGTTAATACAAGGCTTTAATTTCACGTTAAAAGTTTCAGGACTTCCTCGTGCATACCCTCCCTGTTGCTCCTTCTCAGCTCTATGACGACCGCATCTGGAAGTCTTCTAAGCTCCTTCACCAAGGGATGAACATCCCTTATGGGTATGGTAGCTACAAGGTTCACCTTTGGGTTTTCCGCAAGCTTCCTTACGAGCTCCCTGAACCTCTTTGAGAAGAGCTCCATCTTACCCACCTCATCAATGATGACGACCTTCCCTTTCGGAGATCTGAGGGCTCTTTCAAGGACGGGAAGCACGAGCTCTTCAAACTTCCTTACATTTACACCGTAAGAGCCCACAAGGTGTTTTGAGGTGAACCTCTTGCTCGCAAAGAGTGCCTCCTTACCATCGGTGGTGACTACCTTAAAACCCATACGTCTTTTCGTCCTTGGATCCCTGACCTCCTCAGTCCAGAAGCCTATAGCCCTGTCCCCGAGCCCTTCTACCACCCTCTTAACAAGGGTGGTCTTGCCTACTCCCGGCTCTCCCGTAACTATCACCTTCATGGGTCCTCCTTTATCCTTCTAAAAACCTCCTCAACCTGCCTGCGCGTGTCCTCAAGGGAGCCCGAGTTGTCTATCACAAAGTCCGCGTACTTGACTTTTTCCTCAATGTCCATCTGGTTTCTCCACCTTCTCTCAAAGTCTTCTTCTGTAAAACCCTTCCTGACAGCCCTATCCCTGCATACCTCATAGGGAGCATAGACCACCACGGTCTTGTCGTAGCCTTTGTATGTTCCCTTCTCTATAAGAAGGCTCGCCTCAACCACTACAACCGAATCCTCAGGAAGATTCTTATAAAGGGAATCAAGGTACTCGTAGAGAGCCCTGTGGGTTATGGACTCAAGCCTTCTGAGCTTTTCCTTATCTTTAAAGACTATGTCCGCAAGCTTCTTTCTGTCTATGTTGCCCTCCGGGTCAAGAACTCCCTTACCGAACTCTTCAATCACCTCTCTGTAAACGGGATGACCCTTTCTGTAAAAGGACTTTATAACCTTGTCCGCATCAACGGTAAAGGCACCCAGCTCGGAGAAGATGCGGGCGACGGTGGACTTGCCACAGCCGATATTTCCCGTAAGTGCCACCTTCTTCATAGAAGAATTATAGAATACTATCCATGCGTGTTTTAATCACCGGCGCAGCCGGTTTTATAGGCTCACACCTCTGTGACAAGTTTCTCAGAGAAGGTCATGAAGTAATTGGGCTTGACAACTTCCTGACGGGAAGCCCAGAGAACATAGCCCACCTCTTCGGAAGGGAAGGCTTTACCTTTTTGAAGTACGATGTTACCAACTTCATCTACATTGAGGGTAGGGTTGACCTCGTGCTCCACTTCGCCTGCCCTGCCTCACCCGTTGATTACCTGAACCATCCCATACATACTATGAAGGTTGACTCTCTCGGAACACTCCATACCCTCGGGCTTGCAAAGGTGAAGGGAGCGAGGTATGTCCTCGCCTCAACCTCCGAAGTTTACGGAAACCCTCAGGTTCATCCCCAGCCTGAAACCTATTGGGGAAACGTAAATCCCATAGGTCCGAGGAGTGTTTACGATGAAGCTAAGAGGTTCTCAGAAGCGCTGACCATGGCTTACCACAGGGAGCACGGTATAGACGTCAGGATAGCACGCATATTCAACACCTACGGACCCCGTATGAGGATGGAGGACGGCAGGGTTGTTCCTAACTTCATAAATCAGGCTCTGAGAGGAAAGCCCCTCACAGTTTATGGGGACGGGAGTCAGACCAGAAGCTTCTGCTACATAGATGACCTTGTGGAGGGAATATACCTCCTCTCGGTGAAGGATGGATTAGAGGGTGAGGTCTTCAACCTCGGAAATCCTGAGGAGTACACCGTGCTTGAGCTCGCCAAACTTATACTGGAGCTTTCAGGAAGCAGGTCCGAGATATCCTTCTTAGATAGACCCGTTGACGACCCCGACAGAAGGAAACCTGATATAACCAAAGCAAAGAAGGTCTTGGGCTGGGAGCCTAAGGTTTCCGTGAGGGAAGGTCTTAAAAAGACGATAGAGTGGTTCAGGGAAAGTCTCTCTTAAGCTGTCTTTTTAACCTCACTCTCTTTACCTTTTACTGTAAGGCATTCCTTGAAGACGACATGGGGGCACTCTTTGGCACAGTATTCGTGGTCTATTCTCTTGAAAAGCTCAACTATGGACTGTCCTTTTGAGTCAAAGACAAGCTCGTGCTTTACCACCCTATCAAAACCCGCATTCTCAAGGAGGGGATAAACATCGCAACCTATGTTGGCAAAGGATGCCTCAACTCCGAGGCTTCTCAGGGTCCTTATGAGCCTTATTATCGTTTCAGAGCCGGTTGCATCCACGTAGTTCACTGCCTCCATATCAATGAGGACGTACCTCACAGGAAGGTTCCTCAG
>JALSTO010000133.1 GCA_026983685.1 Aquificaceae bacterium
TAACCATTCCCTCAACCTTCCCCTTGTACATGTCATCTATGAACTCATCCCAGGAGTTGTAACCTTTTTCAGGTTTGTAAAGGTAATGGTATGCGAAGTCGTTCTCTGGAGTTGCTGCGTCTCCCCACATACACTTGAGGAAGCTTATGTAGAACTTAGGGTAATTTGCCCAGTAGTTCATGCTGGTTGGGTGGAGCTTTTTAGGTGTGTGGTTCTTAAGGTGTTGGGCAAGTGTCTGCTCCTCGGGTTTGGGAGCCTTTATGTAGGTAGGAAGGTTCTTGTTCTGACCTGCGAGGTCCGTCATTCCCTGGACGTTGGAGTGACCCCTCAGGGCGTTTATACCTCCTCCCGGGACCCCTATGTTTCCGAGGAGAAGCTGTAGCATGCAGGCGGTTCTTATTAGCTGTGTACCGTAGGAGTGCTGTGTCCAGCCCAGAGCGTAGAGTATGGTCATGTTCTTGTTAGGCGCACCGCACTTGGCAACCTCCTGGGCAACCTTGAGGAACTCCTCTTTACTGCATCCGCATATCTTCTCCACGACCTCGGGTGTGTATCTTGAGAAGTGCTTCTTGAGGATGTTAAGTACACATCTAGGGTGCTTGAGTGTGGGGTCCATCTTTGGATAACCTGTATGAGGGTCAAACTCGTAATCCCAAGTGGAGTTATCGTAGCTCTTGGTCTTGGGATCGTACCCAGTAAACAGACCGTCCTTGAATCCGAAGTCCTCTCTAACTATGAAAGGTGCGGTGGTGTGTATCTTCACATACTCCTTTTGATACTTCTCGTTTTGAAGTATGTAGTTTATCAGTCCCCCGAGGAAGGCTATGTCCGAACCCGGTCTTATGCGCACATAAATGTCCGCTACCGCGGAGGTTCTGTTGAACCTCGGATCAACGTTTATGATCTTAGCACCCCTCTTCTCCCTTGCCTTTATAGCCCACTTGAATCCGCAGGGGTGGTTCTCCGCAGGGTTTCCGCCCATAACGAAGACGAGGTCGGAGTTGGAAATATCTATCCAGTTGTTGGTCATCGCTCCTCTGCCGAAGGTTGGGGCCAAACTGGCCACCGTTGGAGCGTGTCATATAGTCGCCTGTGTCTCTCGCGCGGATAGTCCGAGAGCTATACCTAACTTGACCATGAGCCACCCTTCCTCATTTCCAAGGGGTGAGCCCACAGCCCAGATTATTGAGTCACACCTGTTTACGACCCTTCCCGCTCTATCCTTATGTATAAAGGTTCTGTCTCTGGTGTCCTTTACCCACCTTGCGAACTTCTCAATAGCCTCGTCCCACGTTATCTCCTTCCACTCACTGGCTCCAGCGGGTTTGTAAAGGGGTTTCTTGAGCTTATAGGGAGAGTTTATAAGGTCTTTGAGCGATGCTCCCTTTGGGCAGAGGGTTCCTCTGTTTATGGGGTCGTCGGGATTTCCCTCTATGTGGATTATCCTCTCTTTAACGTTCATCGCTCCGTCCGAAAGGCTGTATGCCAGAATACCGCAGGAGACAGAGCAGTAGGGACATATGCTCTTTGTAACCTTTGCCTTTGCAATTTTGAGCTCTCTCACCCGTGCGTGAGCCTGACTGAGGTTAAACCCAAGACCGCCCACGATGCCGGCTCCGAGACCACCGGCGGAGAGCTTGAGGAATCCCCTCCTTGAGATATCCATCTTTCCACCTCCTTGATAAGGTTTGCTCTCTAATCTACACTCCAGTGCCTATTAAGGGCAAAAATGTCAGTATGAAGGGATTATAAGTATGGAGTTGTGTTGTACCTTTGATGTTTTTATAAAGTATTGGTGAGCAAAGATTATATGGATTTGGTTATATACAAAACTTCTTATATACAAAAAACCTTATATAGAAAATCTAAAAGGTTTCTTTTCAATTTCACAATAGCAATTTTAAAACAATGTTTTAGCCTTTAGCTTCAGGAACTCCAGAAGCTCCTGTGCACCTGTTGGTATTGGTCTATTCATGTCCCTTATCAGGTAGAAGCTCCTCGTTATGGGTTCAAGCCCCGAGACCTTCAGCTTGACGAGGAAACGATCACCGCGAACGACGAAATCTGAGAGGAATGAGTAAGCGGGCACGTATCTGAGCAGTACCTTTATAGCCTCGTTGCTTCCTAAAGTTGCTATAACGTTCATGTCCCTGAGGGAAAGACCGTGCTTCCTTAGGACCTCCTCAACCCTGCTTCTCGTTCCGGAGCCCTCCTCTCTGATTATGAGGGGAAGCGTTCTCAGCTCATCAAGGGAGTAGGTCCTGTCCTCCAGCTCACCGTTCCCAACCGCCCATATCCTGTCCTCATAGAGCTTTGCAAAGTCAAGGGGTTTCCTCTCGGGCAAATATCCGACAACTGCGAAGTCAAGTTCGCCCTTCACAACGCTCCTGTATATCCGTTCACTGTCCCCTATGACGAGCTCAACGTTCATGTTCCCTCTGTAGCTGTTTATAAACTCTCCTATGAGTTCGGGCAGGATGAAATTGCCCGGAATACTGCTCGCTCCTATCCTGATGAGACCTCCTCTCTTTCCCGAGAACCTGCCTATGTCTTCAATGAGGCGGAGCTTGAAGTCCATAAGCTCTCTCGCATAGTCGTAAAGCCTGTCCGCCATCGTTGTTGGAACGAGGTGCTTTCCTTTCCTGTAAAAGAGCTTCTGACCTACCTGCTTCTCAAGGTTCTTCAGATGGAAGGATAGGGTTGATTGAGAGGCATGAAGGCACTTGGTAGCTTCCGTCAGGCTTCTCTTCTCATAAACACAGCAGAAGATCTCAAGGAGCTTAAGGTCTATGTCTCTCAACATATCAGGCCCTCCAGATCCTTTCATTTTCCTTTCTCTCGGTCAGCCCGAGGTAGTCAAGGTACTCAAGCAGGGGTATGAGGTACTTTCTTGTCA
>JALSTO010000134.1 GCA_026983685.1 Aquificaceae bacterium
CTCCTCCTTATTATGCTCTCAGCCCTTTCAATTACCTTCCTTTCCTCCCTGAGCTCCTCCTCGCCCGCTTCCCTCCCTTCAAGTCTGCTTACTATTTCCTCTCCCCTCTCGCTCCCTGCTCTGATGAGAAAGCCCCTTCCGATTTCAGATAGAAGGACGTCGTAGCCTCCCCTGACCTCGGGACCAGTCCCCATTGAAGTGCAGAAGCAGGTGGAGGAGGGTTTTGGGCAGTTCAGTGCTACGATGAAGGCTTCTTCCCTCAGCGAGGCGTAGTAAGGGTCTTTTAGCCCACCGAGAAACACATCGTCAAGTATCTCAACAGCCTTCAGGTCACAGCCTCTCAGAGCTATAAAGGCGTATCTCTTCTTCTTGAGAAGAAACTCCTGCCTCAGGTCGGGCGTTATCCTCATGAGGCTCATCCTCGGGGGATGCAAGAACCTCTTTACCGAGTCGTATCCGTGGACGTACCCGAAGAAGAGCTCCCCCTCAATAACCCTGTAACTACCCTTCTTCTGCTCCTCCTGAACCCACCTTGCTATCTCCTCGGGAGAGCTTATCTCCTCAAGGCATATCACACCATCTCTCAGAACGGGGGCAACCACATCGTAACCCTCTTCAAAGAGGAGCTCCAGAAGTTTGAATATCTCCTCCTTGGGGATAAGCTTAGTCATAGCTCATGTGGAGGAGTCTTTCCTCGTAGGTAGGTTTCTCCGTTCTGTAGAAGATGCCGATAGGTATCTTTGTATCTTTGCTGTTGTAGTCCCACTCCTTAGCCCTTCTGTAAGCCTCCTCATAGTTCGTAGGGTCGTGTCCTACATCCTCAAGCCTGTAGGTCATCCTGTTGTAAAGGTCGTAGGTGTTGTAAAAGACCACGCAGGGCTGGAGCACATCAACGAAGGAAAAGCCTCTGTGAAGTATAGCCTCTTTGATGATATTCTTGAGGTGCTCGGTGTATCCCGCGTACCCTCTTGCGACAAAGGTGGCACCCGCCTCAAGCATAAGGGCTATTGGGTTCATGGGGTCCTCTGGCGGTCCCTCAGGGGTTGACTTCCCCCTGAAGTGGGAAGGGCTCGTAGGCGTAAACTGACCTGTGGTCAGGCTGTAGGCTCTATTGTCATGAACAATGAGGGTTATATCCGTGTTCCTCTTGGCTGAAAAGATGAGGTGAGAGACGCCTTCCGCGTATATGTCCCCGTCTCCGACAAAGCCTACAACCTTGAGGTCAGGGTTGGCGAGCTTTATACCCGTTGCTGTCGGTGGTACCCTGCCATGGATGGAGTAAAAGCTGTTGAGGTCTATGTAATCAACTATCTTCCCGTGGCATCCTATTCCCGATAGTATGACAAACCTCTCAAGGGGAATGCTTTCCGCAAGCTCTTCAACAGCCCACACAAAGGCGCTCATCAGCCCAAAGTTCCCGCAGAGCCTGCACCAGGTTATCTCCGCACCCGTGTAAAGGCTTTTCACAGCACCCATATCAAACCTCCCTCAGTATGCTGGTAAGCTCGTCCCTGAAAAAGGGTCTGCCGTCGTACTTCCTCACGCTCCTGTCAACCCTTATCCCATTCATGTTGAGGAGCTTCTCAAACTGACCGCTCGCTGAGAGCTCAACACACAGAACTTCCTTCGCACCCTCTATCTCCTTAAAGACTCTTTCAGAGGGAAAGGGCTCAAGGAAGAGGGGTCTGATCACCCTGTAGCCGAGCTCACGGGCTACATCCTCAACCGTGCAGGCGGTTGATCCCCAAGTGATTATCACCTTATCGGACTCTTTGCCCCCTCCGACCACAACCGAATCTTCCCTTGAGAGGATATACTCCCTTATGGTTCTCTCCTTGTTCATCCTCTTTTCCTGCATACGCCTCACCGACTCCGCATCCTCAACGGTTACACCCCTCTCGTCGTGTTCATAGCTCGTTGCCTTTACAACGACACCCTCCCTTCCGGGGAAGGCTAAGGGAGATATTCCGTCCTCCGTTATCTCGTATCTTCTGTAATCTCCGTTTCCCTCCCAGAGCTTCGGTTCCTCAACGACCTTTTTCCTCTCCAGAGACACGGTAAAGTAGCTCTCACCCAAGTGCTTGTCCCCGAGGAGGATGACGGGGGTCTGGAACCTCCAGGCGATGTTCAGGGAATCCCTCGCAAGTGCGTAAGCCTCCTCCGGGGTTGAAGGGGCGACAACCACCCTCGGGAAGTCTCCGTGACCTGCGAAGAGACAGAAGAGAAGGTCCGCCTGGGCTGTGTAAGTGGGAACCCCTGTACTCGGTCCAGCCCTCTGCGCCTCGTATATAACGATGGGGGTCTCGGACATACCCGCGAGGCTGAGGGTCTCTGTCATGAGAGCGAAGCCACCGCCGGAGGTTCCCACCATCGCTCTCTTTCCCGCATAGGCTATGCCGAGAGCCATGTTTATCACACCTATCTCATTCTCTGGATGAACGACCTTTATCCCGAACTCATCCTTTCTCTTGGCGAGGTAGTGAAGGACCGGCGAAGCCGGTGTCATTGGATAGGCAACGTAGAAATCCAGTCCTCCATCAACGGAGCCAAGGGCTATGCATTCGTTCCCTGTCAGTATATCTCCTCTCTTCCCGTCCAGAGTCTTCACTTCATAGAGCTGAGGGACAGCGTTGTAAGCCTCCCTGTATATCTGCTCGTTCTTCTCCCTCTGGGGAAGGCTTGTAACAAAGGGGAGACCTTCCTCAAGGGGAATGCCAAAGAGCTTAAGGATAGCCCCCAGAACGGAGGAGCTCTTGAAGAAGCCCGGGGCAACCTCCTTGAAAGGAGCCTTTATGGCTCCCTCTTTGCTCTCCTTCTCGTTTATTATCCAGACCGTACCCTCCTTCTCGTCCTCAAGGTGGGCTTTTATGCTCCTTCCATCAGTAGCCACTATTATGTCCGCCTTCCTGTCGGTGCTCCTTATAGGTCTTTCCGAGAAGGTAAGGCTTACGAAGTTGTGCCCTCCCCTTATCAGTGAAGGGTAGTCAACGTAGCCGAATACGTAGTAGCCAAGGTTTGACAGGACGCCCGCGAGCATCCTCCCCGCTTCCTTTATCCCCGCTCCCGCCTTTCCTCCTATTATTATCGTCTTCTCCATACTTAATATCTTATACCAGGGGAGAGTACCCTGCCATGGAGCTCAATCTTCCTTCCAGAAGTGGAAGTACCAGTAAACCGGCATGGCAAACACATTCACCAGAATAAGAGCGATAGCCCACAGGATCTTCCTGTCCCTCTCCATACCCTTTTTACCGAAGAGGTTTATCACATAGAAGGCGAGCAGGAAACCGGTGTAAAGGTACATGAAGAAGTGAAAGGCTGTGAAGTAAAGGAGCCAGGGCGGGGCTTCGGGAGAGAGTGGGTCTGTGGAGAAGACCTTGCCGAGGGGCGTCAGGAAGAGGAGTGTGAAGTAAAATAAGGGCACGAGGGTTGCGATTCCGAGAGAGAGCTTAACCGCTTTCTTCATCTCTTTCCAAAGCCGGCGGCGGGACTTGAACCCGCGACCTAGGCATTACGAGTGCCTCGCTCTGCCGACTGAGCTACGCCGGCTCAGTATAAATTATAATCTACGACTCAGGGCGGACCTGACGAAGGAAGCGAAGAGGGGATGGGGCGCGAAGGGCTTGCTCTTGAACTCGGGATGGAACTGACATCCTATATACCAGGGGTGGTCTTTGAGCTCAATTATCTCAACAAGCTTCCCGTCCGGCGACAGCCCCGAGAAGACTACACCGTGATCTTCAAACACCTTCCTGAAGCTGTTGTTGAACTCGTACCTGTGCCTGTGTCTCTCGTTTACCCTCTCAACTCCGTATATATCCCTGACCTTGGTTCCTTCCACAAGCACGCAGGGGTAAGCTCCGAGCCTCATGGTGCCCCCGAGGTTTTCAACCTTCTTCTGCTCCTCCATCAGGTCTATGACAGGGTTTTCTGTGTTTGGATCAAACTCCGTTGAGTTGGCATCCTTAAGTCCTATAACGTTTCTGGCAAACTCTATAGCCATAAGTTGCATACCCAGACATATACCGAAGGTGGGGAGACCATCCTCCCTGCCAGCCCGCAGAGCTTCTATCTTGCCCTTTATTCCCCTCTCTCCAAAACCTCCCGGGATAAGTATCCCGTCAACCTTCTGAAGCTCTCGCGGTTCAAGTCTTTCAGAGCTGAGCCATATTATATTGACCCTTGTGCGGTTGGCTATCCCCCCATGGGTCAGAGCCTCCGCTATGCTCTTGTAGGCATCCTTGAGTTCAACGTACTTGCCTACAACCGCTATGTTTACTTCCCTGTCGGTTCTTTTCAGGATGTTGACTATCTTCCTCCACTTAGAGATATCGGTATCCCTGTAAGTCAGGTCAAGCCTGCTGGCTACCAGTCTGTCAAGCCCTTCATCCTTGAGCTTGTTCGGAAGCTCGTATATGTAATCAAGGTCGGGGGCGGATATGACTGCGGACTCATCAACGTTTGAGAAGAGGGCTATCTTCGCCTTTATACCCTTGGGAAGGTCTCTGTCAGCCCTGCATATCAGGGCATCGGGCTGGATACCTATAGCTCTCAGCTCCTTGACAGAGTGCTGGGTGGGTTTAGTCTTGAGCTCCCCAGCGGTCTTTATATAGGGAACGTAAGTCACGTGTATAAACATTGAGTTCTTTCTGCCGAGCTCAAGAGAGAGCTGGCGGACAGCTTCAAGGAAAGGCAAGCCCTCTATATCCCCAACGGTTCCTCCGACCTCAACTATAACAACATCGTGTTCGTCTGAAACCTTTTTGATGAGCTCCTTTATCTCCTCTGTTATGTGGGGAATTACCTGAACGGTAGCCCCAAGGTAGCCACCCTTTCTCTCCCTCGTTATAACGTTGAAGTAAACCTTCCCAGCAGTAACATTGTTGTCCTTCCTCATGACCGCATCGGTAAACCTTTCATAGTGCCCGAGGTCAAGGTCCGTCTCCGCTCCATCATCGGTAACGTAAACCTCCCCGTGCTGGTAGGGATTCATCGTTCCCGCATCAACGTTCAGATAAGGATCAAGCTTCTGAAGGGTAACCCTGTACCCCATACCCTCAAGGAGAGCTCCGACAGAGGCGGAGGTGACGCCCTTACCTAAGGAAGATAAAACCCCGCCGGTAACGAAGATGAATTTGCTCATGTGAGAAAATTATATTATGAAGATACCCTCCCAATGGTGGTCTTCCGCTGAAAGGAAGCTCTTCAACCTGCAGGAAACGAGAACCTACTTTGAGAAGCTCCTGAGCAAACATCCCGAGCCCGAAAGCCTCCTGTCCTACCTTAACGAGAGGAGGTTTATCCTATTATTGGAGATACTTGAGCAGTCCGAGTGCTTGAGAAACTTCCTCTTCAGACATCCGGAGGAGTTTGAGAAGACCATACCGGGACTCTGGTACAGGGCGAAGGACAAGGAAGACTATCTTCAGGAGCTCAATGGACTTATCTCGGAGAGTGCCGGCGATGAGGCGTTTTCGGAGAAGTTAGCCTACTACAGACACAGAGAGCTTATGAGGGTATTTGCCAAAAGCATACTCGGAACCGCAAAGACCGAGGACATACTTAGGGAGTACTCCTACCTTCCCGACGCTATGTTAGAGCTCTCCTACCGGAGGGCACTGGAGGAGTCCATAGACAGGCACGGGGTTCCTTTATCGGAGGAGGGACAGGAAGCTAAAGGAGTGATAATAGGTCTGGGAAAGCTCGGAAGTGAGGAGCTTAACTTCTACTCTGACATAGATATTATCTTCCTGCACTCCCACGATAGAGGAAGGGCTGGGAAGCTCAGCCTCAACGAGTTCTTCTCAGATGTTTTTAAGAAAACCTTTCAGCTCATGACAGCTCCCACCAAAGAAGGAAAGCCCTATGAGATTGACCTTGACCTCAGACCCTTCGGCAAGACCGGACCTATAAGCATGTCCTTGAGGAGCGCGGAGCTCTACTACGAATCTTACGGAAGGGTGTGGGAGAGGTTTGCCCTGCTCAGAGCCAGACCAGTGGCAGGCGATGAAGAGCTGGGTGAGAGGTTCATGAAGGAGGTTGTAAGACCTTTCGTGTACGCCTCTGCGGATTACAAGCTCGTGGAGGAGATAAGGCACATGAAGCGGAGGGTTGAGGCGGAGGCGAGGAAGAGGTTCTTGAGGGGCTACAACGTGAAGACGGGAGAGGGAGGAATAAGGGAGATAGAGTTTACCGTTCAGTCCCTCGTTATACTCTTGGGAAACAGGAGCTCCTTCATAAGGGAGAGAAACACCTTCAGGGCAATATGGAAGCTGAGGCAGAAGGGCGTGTTCTCCGACGAGGAGGCTCTCTTTTTAGAGAGGGCTTACTCCTTTTTAAGAGAGCTTGAACACAGGATTCAGCTGAGGCGCTGTCTCCAGACCCAGGTTCTGTCGGAATCTGATATACCCTTCATAGCAAAAGTCCTCGGATTTGATTCGGTGGAGGAATTCAAAAAGGAGCTTGAGAGGACCAAGACAGGTGTGAGGGATATCTTTGACAGCTTGATTCCCGAGAAGAGGGAGGGAGAGCTTGAGCCTGTCCAGATAGCCCTCATAACCGAGGACCTTGACTACGGAACCCATCTGCTAAAAGAGTTCGGCTTCCAGAACCCGAGGCAGTCCTTCTCATTGCTCCTTGGCTACCTCTACGGGAAGGAAGGACTCACACTCTCGGATAAGGAGAGGGAGAGGTTTATAGCCCTCCTTCCGAGGATAGTCAAGCTCTCCGCCTCCTCTCCATCCCCCGACGAAACCCTAAAGAACTTTGATAAGTTCTTCACAAACCCCACCGGAAAGAAGGTTCTCCTGAGCCCCCACAAGGAAGACTTCCTTGCAGGACTCTTCAGCGTCTTCTCCCTCTCCCCAATGCTCTCATCGCTTATAAGCAAGAACCCTGACCTCGTGGAGGACGTCCTCACACTTTACAGGGAGTATCCCGTTAGAGAACGACTTGAGGAGGAGTTCACAAAGTACGAGGAGAATTTAAACCTGAGTGAGGAAAACCTCTTCAGGAGGTTCAAAAAGGTTTGGGAGATAAGGATAGGTCTCGTTTACCTGATGATAGAGAGGAGCTACGAAAACCTGAAGAGGCTCTTTGAATCCCTGAGTCTCCTTGCGGACTTTCTCTTAGACAAACTGTGGGAAAGGTTTTCCCTGAGTTCAGAGAGAGCTCTGCTCTACTCTCTGGGAAAGCTGGGAAGCAGGGAGCTTAACTTCGGCTCAGACCTTGACCTTGTCTTCTGCGAAAGGGGGGTAGAGAAAAAGGAAGAGATCACCCGCAGGGTGCAAAGGCTCGTTAGGTTCATAACAGCCCACACCTCGGAAGGCTACCTTTACGACGTGGACTTTCGTCTCCGACCTATGGGAAGCAAAGGGGAGCTCGTTCCGAGCCTTGAGTTTTACAGGGAGTACTTCAGAAAGGAGGCGAGAACGTGGGAGAGGCTCGCCTGGACGAGGTCAAGGTTCATAGCGGGGGATGAGGAGCTCAGAGCGGAGCTTGAAAAGGAGATAGAGGAGTTCCTCTTTGGAAAGCCATGGGGTGAAAAGGAGAGGAGGGAGGTTTACGAAATGAGGATGAAGCTCCAGGAGCAGGCTAAGAGAGGGAGAGGAATGGTGGACCTTAAGCTCGGTCCCGGCGGAATAGTGGACGGGGAATTCCTCATTCAGTATCTCCTTATAAAGGAGAAGATAAGGGAGAGCTCAATGATAAGGGGCTTTGAGGTGCTCACGAAACTTCACGGCGCCCTCAGGGAAGCTTACGAACCCTTCATGTTCTTGAGGCTGGTGGAGACCCATCTGAGACTGATGAAAGAGAGAAGTAGCTCGGTTCTCGGTCCCTCAGACATGCCCAAAGTCGCCATGTCCTTGGGAATGGAAGAGGAGAGCTTCAGGGAGGAGCTCAAAAAGAATATGAGAGCACTGAGAGAAGTCTTCCTTGAGTTTTTAGGCTAAGGTCCTGAGCAGGAGCCATCCGTTTATGAAAAGAAGGGGAAGGAGCTTCCACGCTCCCTTGGTAAAGTAAATTAAAACAAGCCCGGAAATGCTCAGAAGCCAAGCCTCTCCAGAGCTGACACTCGGGTAGAGGTGGAGGGAAAGATGGCTTGAAAAGGAAACCACCCCTTCAAAGAGCCTTCCCCACAGGTTGAAGAGGTCCACGAATGGAGGAAAGCTCATTGCAGTGAAGAGCGATAGGACGCCCAGGAGGGCGTAGATGAGGACTATGGGAGCAAGGATAGGGGTCAGAAGTACCGACAGAGGAGACAGGTAGGAGAAGGTCCCTACGAGGGGAGACACTCCAGTGAAGGCGGAGAGGGAGGCAAGCAGAGTCTTGAAGCCCCAGCTACCTTCTAAATCGTGCAGGGTGAGGATTATGTAAGCAGTTGCCATAAAGGAGAGCCAGAAGGAGTAAGAGAAGAGGTAATGGGGATAGAGCAAGAGTATCACACTTCCTGAAAAGAGGAGTATGGAGAGGGTGTTGGGCTGTCTGAAGCTAAGGATTGATAGAATCACGAGCGATATCATGATGCCCGCCCTCAGAACGGGAGGCTCGTGGGGTACAACGAAGAGGACGTAGAGGATAACACCGACCAACGAGAACCTCAATCCCCAAAGCTTAGGAAGCATGTAGGAAAGGGTGAGGGCAACCGTTCCAACGTGAAGACCGCTCACCACAAGGAGGTGAACAAGACCCGTACTCAGAAAACTCCTCTGAACCTCAGAAGGAAGAAACTCCCTCGGTTCACCGAAGAGGAAGGAAAGACCCAGAGCGGTTGCCTCTTTATCCTTTGATGTTCTTATGTACCTCTCAATCAGGAAATCCCTTACTCCTTTTTCCTCTGGTAAAAACCTGACCTCCCTACTGCTCGCCCATATGTACACTCTGTTGTTCCTTACGCTGACGTTCCCCAAAAGCTCAAGCCTGTTGCTTCTGAAGGGAGGATAGCCGAAGACCTTCAGGAGTGCCTTTCTCCCCTCTATCTCCTCAATTTCACTCTCCTCAACCCTTATCTTAGTCAGGGTGTAGCCCTCCTCTACCTGAACATCACCAACGACCGTTCCCTTCACATATACATGCTTCTCATAGAAGTCAGGAAGGTTAGCCCTCTGAAAGGCTAAGAGAGATATCGCCAAGAAGAGGAGGAGGTGAAAGAGCTCTTCTCTCAAGCCTCATCAACCCTCAGCTGGAGAGCTTGGGCTATGTGGCTATCCTCAATCCCTTCACTCCCTTCAAGGTCTGCTATCGTCCTCGCCACCTTCAGGGTCCTGAAGTAGCCCCTGCCCGAAAGCCTGAATTTGTCCATAGCACTTCTCAAGAGCTTCCTTGCTTCATCGCTCATGAGCTTTATACAGAACTCCTCAACCTCCCTGTTTGTCATCCTCCCGTTGAAGTCGGTTCCAGAATCCCTGAACCTCCCCCTCTGAATCTCATAAGCTTTCAGCACCCTCTCACGTACTTCCCTTGAGCTTTCCCCCTTCCTTCCCTTCAATAACTCCTCCTTCTCAACGGGTTCAACCCATACCCTCATGTCTATCCTGTCCTTGAGGGGCTGGGATACCTTGGTGTTGTAAGCCCTTATCTGGTTCCTCGTGCAGGTACATTCTTTGAAGGGGTTTCCATAGTTTCCGCAGGGGCAGGGGTTCTGAGCTGTGATGAGGGTAAAACGGGCTGGAAACCTGACCCTTCCCTGAGCCCTGGCTATGTTCACGTATCCGTCCTCAAGGGGCTGTCTCAGAACCTCAAGGGCTCTGCGGGAGAATTCGGGTAGCTCGTCCAAGAATAGGACGCCCCTGTGGGCTAAGGAGACCTCTCCGGGAGAGGGGCTTGAACCTCCCCCTATTAGTGCTACCTCCGAGGCTGTGTGGTGAGGTGAGCGAAAGGGTCTCTCGGTGATCAGACTTTCTTCAATAAGCCCCGCTACACTGTATATCTTGCTAACCTCAACCATCTCATCAAAGCTCATCGGAGGGAGTATGGTAGTTATCCTCTTGGCGAGCATTGACTTTCCCGACCCGGGTGCACCGACCATAGAAAGGTTGTGAGCTCCCGCCGCGCTTATCTCAAGCGCCTTCTTAACGAGGCTCTGACCGAGCACCTCACCGAGGTCTATGTCCAAAGAGCTCCTCTTGGAAAGGTAAGAGTCAATATCAAGGCTGACAGGCTTTATCTCACTCTCCCCTCTCAGGAAAGATACGACCTCCTCCAGCCTATCTGCCCCGTATATGCTCGCTCCCTCCACCACAGCGCCCTCAAGGGCATTTCCCGTAGGGATCAGAAACCTCCGGTAGCCCTTCTCTTTCATGGAAAGAACTATAGGAAGAACTCCACTTACCTTCCTGACCTCTCCATCAAGGGAAAGCTCTCCGAGGATGACCATGTCCTCAAGGCTCTCTTGAGGAAGGTAGCCTCCGAGGGTGAGAAGACCGACAGCTATCGGCAGGTCGTAGAGGGTGCCCTGCTTTCTCAGGTCCGAGGGTGAAAGGTTCACCGTTATCCTTCTCTGGGGAAAGGCGTATCCGCAGTTCTTTATCGCGCTTCTGACCCTCTCCTTTGACTCCTTTATAGCTGCGTCGGGAAGACCAACTATGTTGAAGGACGGAAGCCCAGCAGAGACATCAACCTCAACGTCAACCTCAAAACCGTCCACTCCCCATATACCCGCGCTCTTTATCTTTACGAAGCTCATCTCCTGTTCCTGTAAAACCTGATGACCTCACCACTGCTTGCCTGAAGTATAAGGTAGCCCTCGGTCCCCTTCACCTTCCAGAAGCATTCCCCCGTTCTCTTAGACATCCCTATCCAAACCTTGTAGGGCTTTCCAACATAATCCCTTCCTATCTCAACAGCCCTCTCAATAGATATGGCTCCCCTCAGACAGCTCTCATAAGAGCTTGCTAAGACCGAAGAGGATATGACGACGAGAGTCAGCAAAGTTCTCAACATGCCTCACCTCCCTTCTTATGTTCTGAGGTTCAATTATACAAAGAGGGATTCCAGAAGCTCAAGGTTTCTCAGAGCTCTCTGGGCTGAGCCCTCCCTCCTTCTGCCTGCTATGAAGTCGCCCACCATGTCCCTGAGCTTATCTCCGGAGCCTTTTCGGAAAACCTTTTCCCCGATCCTGAGTTCTTCCGTCAGGAAGTTCATCTCAATCTCTTCTTTTCCCTGCAGAACCCATCTGCGGGTAACCTCGCCCTCATACTCCCAGGCTACCCTGAGAAGAAAGGGAACGCCTCCTGCGGTGCCTTCCAGCTCCCACACATCTCCATCGCTCCCGCCCTTGAGCTCAATATCTCCAAAAAGATACTGGAGAACGTAGAGGTCATGCCAGGCAAGGTCCCAGAGAGGGTTTATATAGCCTCTGCCCCTGTTGAGCCTCTCTATCAGTATCTCGCTAACCTCAAGCCCTTTTGGAAAGTTCCTGACAGGAAAGGAGTATAGCTCTATCTCCGAGACCTCAAGGAGAGGGCTGTGTGCTATGGCGCTAAACTCCTCGCTGGACTTCGCGGGAGGCTTCTCAAGGAGAACAGGAATCCCTCTGCTCAGGAACTCCCTCGCTACCTCCACGTGATTTTCCGGATTGATAGCCACTATAACCCTCTTTATCTTCTCCTTTACATCACCGAAGTGGCAGTAGAAGGGATACTTCTTCACGTTCTTGTAGGGGTCAACATCGCAGAGAACGGGGATCTCCTCAAGCTCTTCAAGCTTGGCAAGGTATTTCATCCCCATGTTGCCAAGACCCACTAAGAGGATATGCATCCTTCTTTCCTCATGCCGGAGGCGGGAGTCGAACCCGCACGCCCTTGCGGGCAGAGGATTTTGAATCCCCCGCGTCTGCCAGTTCCGCCACTCCGGCTGACTTTAATTATAATTCACGCCCTTGAAGAGGCAGTATATATAAGTAAATTCTAATATGGTAATAAAGGGTACAGGGTTTTAAAATTGAGATTGAATGTAAGTTTTTATTATAATCTTAATACCATGAGAGTCCTGCTCTTCACACTTGTCCTTGCTCTCAGTTTCGTTTCCTTCTCCCTTGAGAGGGACTTCAACACTCCCGAAAACGCTCTGAAAGCTCTCTACCCAGGGGCTGAGATTCAGATAAAAAATATAGTTTTGAAGAAGGAGCAGAAGGAAAGGGCTGAGAGGATCGCAGGGGTTCCCATAGGCTCACGCCTCGTGTCAATCTACATGGTAAAGAAAAAGGGTAAGGTTGTAGCCTACGGCTACGTTGATGTCCACAGGGTTAGAACCCACAACGAGAGCGTCCTCTTTGTGATAAACCCCAAGGGAGAGATAGAGCTCGTGGAGGTTCTCTCTTTCAATGAACCCCTTGAGTACATGGCTGATGAGGACTGGCTCGCCCTCTTTAAGGGAAGGCTTCTTGGAAAGGACAAGCTAAGGCTTGGCAGGGATATACCGAACATGACAGGAGCGACCCTCACCGCAAGGGCTATAACGAAGGCAGCCCGAAGGGCTTTAGCCCTCTGGAAGGTCCTCTTTGGAGAGGGAAGCAAATGAGGTTCTTTATCTCCTCAAACATAAAACACAACAGGGCACTTTACATCACGGTCGTTCTCTTCCTTCTTTCTTCTCTTATCTTCTGGCTCCTGAGCTGGATACATTACCACCTCAAGTTCGGTCTGACTTACTCAAGGATGTTCTCCTACTTCTTCACAGACCCGAGGTTTCCGGAAAAACTGCCCGTAGGGCAGTTGCTTGAGGACATACATATACATTTCTTTCTGCAAACTCTATTTTTGCTCGTGGTTGCCTCTATATTCATCCACAAGTGTATGAGGGATAGGGTGAAGTACTTTCTCATAGCCTCCTCCTTTCTGGCGGCTACGCTTGAGGTTCTCTTCAGCCTCGGTGTTTTCTACCTCTCCCCTCTTTTTATATACCTGAAGATACTTTCCTTTCTTCTCTTTCAGGCTTTTTCAGGAGCTATGATACTTCTCGCCCTGAAGCTCTACCTCAGCGGTGAGAAGGAGGAACCACCAGACAGGTCCCTCCTGTACGTCATAGTTTTCGCCTTCTGCACCTCCGCAATTCTATTCACAGGGCTGAATTTTTTTTTATTCTTAGCTAAGATGGGACTCAGCCCCTCTTCCATAGCGACCTACTATGTTGGCTCATCCGAGAGCTTCATCAGGGCTAAGAGCCTTCTCGGCATACTCAACGTGGTGAATCCCCACCTTGTAGCGATGGGGGTTTACCTCTTCGGTCTCGTTCACTTTGCCTTTTTCACGAACATAAAGAGAAAGGTACTGCTGAGTGTTATAACCCTGCTTTCAGCCTTAACTG
>JALSTO010000135.1 GCA_026983685.1 Aquificaceae bacterium
GGACCCTCAGCCTCATCAACGCTGAATACAGTCTGAGCACCGATTTCCTTGCTGAGGAGCCTCTCTGCCTCAAGGAGGGTCTTCTTTTCCCCGTAGATTACGTAGGTTCCCTCCTCCCTGAAGTGTTCGGATAGTTTCACTATCAGCTCTGGACCCACCCCTGCAGGATCACCTAAGGTTATACCGATCCTACTCACTGTACTCAGCTCCGCAGTTCTCCGTCTCCCAAACAACAACCTTCTTCAGGGTAGGGTATCTCTTCTTGAGCTCATCGTAGAGCCATTTTGCAACGTTCTCCGCACTTGGGGAGAACTCAAATACTTCGTTCAAAAGCCTGTAGTCAGGAAGGAGCTCCTTCAGAAAACCGTCTATCTCAAGGAAATCGATCCCCATACCACCCTTGTCCAGCTCGTGTGCCTCAACGAAGACCTCCACCTGCCAAGTGTGTCCGTGAAGGGGTTCGGGAGAGCCGTGATAATCGGTCAAGAAGTGGGCAGCGTTAAACTTTCTCTTCACTCTTATTGTCCAGGGCATTCCTTCTCGCCTCTTTGTAGTGTTTCTTAGATATGTACATCCTCTCGTCCGCAGACTCTATGAGCTTGCCTATACTCTCACCATCCTGAGGAAAGCAGGCGTATCCCACGCTCAGCGTTATTCTAACACCTTGAAAGTCAAGGTAAAAGTCTGTAGCGAGCCTGTTGGCTACCTCCAATATATCAGCCCTGTGTTCTATGGGAAGGAATATAAGGAACTCGTCTCCTCCCCAGCGGGCTATCATGTCATAGTTCCTGAGAACTTTCCTGAGCTTTCTAACAACCTCCCGGAGGACTTCATCTCCCGCATCGTGTCCGTAGGTATCGTTCACCTTCTTGAAGTCGTTCAGGTCAACGAGGAGAATGGCAAACTCGTTCTTGAACCTCCTTGACTTTCTTATCTCTTCACTTATGTACTCAATTATGAACCTTCTGTTGAAGGCACCCGTCAGCGTATCGTAGAAGGCTGCTTCCTCAAGCTCCTTAAGGGAGCGGACAGAGAGAAGAACTATAGACAGAGCTATCAATAGGGCTCCAGAGATGAGTAGTATCTGGGAAAGGGGGAATACAACCTTCCCTAAAACAAGGGTCAGAGCGGAGGGCAGGGCGAGGAGGAAGAAACCGAGGGAGAGTAGCTTAAAAGCTCTCAGAACCTTGCTTGAGCGGGAGAACCAGAAGGATAGGACTGAAAGAAGTAAAAAGAGAACAAGCTCGTAGGGAGGAAGGTCATATATCATCAATCTCCTCTCCCCTCAGGAGGCGCTGGGTGTAGTTCACACAGCTCAGAACCATAAAGAGGAGTGCATGTTTATCTGTATCCTCAAAATTCTCCTTGACCCAGACGCTCCCATCTTCCCTCTCAACTATTGATATGTATTTAAAGGCTTCCTGAGCAAGGGCTTTATTGCTAACCTTCTGGAGGATCTTATTCTTTATCCAGTCGGGTAAAGGCTTCTCAACTTCATACATCATCTTACCTCCAGCCTGTCGGAAACAAAGAGGGGTTTGACTCCAAAGAGCAACCTCCCGATCCTCCAAAGATAAGTATATCCCAAAATGAAATAGGTGTCCTCCTTCAGGTTATCAAAGATCACGTTTGAACCAAGGACTTCCCTCCTCTCCCCACCTTCGGAGAGCAGGACAACAAAGGTATTGCTGAAGGGCGAATAGACCTTTATGGTGCGGTCTTCTGTCCAGACAAAGGAGGGCTTCGGAGAGAAGGAAAGAAGGTTTATCCCATCTCTTAAGGACTGGAGGAAGTCCTCCTTTCCCTTCACCTGTCTGTCTGTAAG
Organism: Aquificaceae bacterium; assembly: GCA_026983685.1. Taxonomy (GTDB): domain Bacteria; phylum Aquificota; class Aquificia; order Aquificales; family Aquificaceae; genus Hydrogenivirga. Next base: position 1,826 of record JALSTO010000135.1, read on the forward strand.
GAGGTAGTTTCTCATCAGAAGGAAGGAGAGCCCGTAGTCGGGTATCAGGACCCTCTTTCTGACCTCCCTGAGATAGAGCTTGACGTGGTGGTCAAGACCTCCTACAACCCTGCTCTTCCAGCTCTCCTCAAAGTATCTCCTCACGTAAAGTTCTGTGTCAACAAGTTTGGCGTAGTTCCCAACTATCCGCTTCCCTGCCACCGGGTAGAGGAAAAGACCGCACAGGAGGTAAAGAAAGAGCTTTGTTTTCCTCTCCAGAAGAGCATCTCTCAGGTCTATGAGCTCCAAGAAGTACTCTGGGCTCTTCTCAAGGCGCCAGCGGTACTTACTTCTAAAAGGATGAGCTACTATCTTCAGGTCTCCTACGAGGAGCATGTCCCCGAGAAGGTTCCCCTCCTCATCGTTGAGCTTTACCTCCTTACCAGCTATAAGCCTATCATCCGCAAACTTACCTATGTGGTCGTTGTCGTGGTCTGTCACAAGGACGAAGTCTATCCCATGAATATCTCTCGTTCTCATAACGTCCTCGGGCTTTCCGAGGGAATCATAAGAAAACTGGGTATGAAGGTGGAGAACGTAAGAGTATAGAAAGCCTTCGGGAGGATAGACTATGGGATCTTCGCTCCTCTCAGCTTTGGCAAACCTCACCGGGAAAATAAAGAACCACCCAATCAGGATTGAAAGGGAAAGTATAAGAGTAAGGGCTATCTCTATCATTTGAGGTTCATAGCTTCTCTGACTTCCTCCATTGTATCTATGGCAACGTTTCTGGCTTTAATAGAACCCTCAATGAAAACAGCCTCAAGCTTATCTATGTCTCCCTCTATTCTCCTTCTTCTCTCCCTTATGGGGGAAAGGAACTCCTCAAGTCCGCCCAGCATGGTCCTCTTGCACTCAACACAGCCCAGCTTCCCTGATCTGCAGTCCCTCTCTATCTCCTTTACCTTCTCCTCTTGGGTAAATATCTTGTGGTACATGAACACTGGGCATATCTCCGGTCTTCCGGGGTCGTTCTTGCGGAGTTTTTGGGGGTCCGTGAACATC
>JALSTO010000136.1 GCA_026983685.1 Aquificaceae bacterium
CTCAACGTCTTTAAGGACTATGGCCTCCTTAGCCCTTTCACCGAGGGCTTTTTCCTGAACCTCGTAGCGCTCAAAGGCGGGAATCTTAAGATAATCGTAGCCCCAGCTTTCAAAGACCTCTATAGCTTTAAGGACGCATACCTTGAGCGTATTTGATTCCTCAAAGGTGAGGAGCCTCTCAAAGGGGAGTATGTTGGGTTTCTTCATCGGAGGGCTTCCTCCAGCTTTATCTCGTCCAGAATCTCCCTCAGGTCTATGTACCTGTCCGAGGCATTAACCACCTCAATTGAGGAGCTGTCCCGAGTTGAAACGCATATAACTTCCTTCCCGAAGGACCTGAGGACGTTTATGAGTTTCTCAAAATCGCTGTCCCCGGAGCACAGGATGGCGACATCGTAGTTGTCCTTGGTAAGGAGCATATCAATGGTGATGTCAACGTCAAGGTTTCCTTTCAAGCTCCCATCGGGCAGGTGTTTAAGAGGCTTTCTCACGACAGTTATACCGCTGAAGGCTAACATCTTGTAAAACTTCTCCTGTCTGTCGTCCTCCTCCCTGTAGGAGAGATAAAAGAAAACGTTGTAGATGCTGTAGAACTTCCTGAAGTACTCAACGAACTTGACTATATCTATCCTTGCGTTCAGAAAGTTCCTCTGGATAAAGTAGAGGTTGTTTCCGTCTATGAATATGCCCGCCCTCTTCATTCCTCTTCACCGACCACATACCACACCCTCACGCCGGCGGACACGTGGGAGTTCCTCTGCCAGAGGGTCTCAACGTTTACTACCTTGACCTTGTTAAGCCTTATCCACTGATTTACCTGCTCCTCAAGAAGCTCCTCCATGCTCTCGTCCTTGAAAGGAGCCATCTTTCTGTGAAAGTCCTTGAATCTAAGCTCCATCAGGTTATCTCCTCCTCAGAAACCGACACCACAACCCTTGCAGGTCTTATAACCTTGTCGTGCAATCTGTAACCCTTCTGGAGAACCTTCACCACGGTGTTGGGTGGATATTCACCGGTAGGCATAGTCTCTACCGCTTCCGCAAGGTAGGGGTCAAACTCCTTGCCCTCAACGTCTATCTCGCGTATATCGTACTTCTCAAGTATCTTCCTGAGCTCGGAATATATAAGCTCAACACCCTTGAGCAGGGAGTTAAAATCCCTCGTTATCGTGGCAGCCTCAAGAGCCCGCTCAAAGTTGTCAAGTATCTGGAGAATGTCTAAGGCGAGCTTCTCGTAGCCGTACTTTCTCTGCTCCTCAAGGTCTCTCCTGTAACGCTCCTTCATGTATTCAAGCTCCCTCTGGAGCTCCGCAGACCTTATGTTTGAGCTCTTCGCCACGTTCTCAAGCTTCCTGACCTTCTCCTCCAGTTCCCTTATCCTGTCCCTGAGCTGATCAACCTCTTCCTCTTCCTTTCTCAGCTCCTCTTTCACTTCTTCAAGCTCCTCTTTGATTTCCTCTTTCCTTTCCATTTTCAACCTCCTTTTCTTTCCAGATTATAAGGATAAGTTTAAACCCCTTAATTTACAAGAGGTTAAAATAACTCCCATGGAGAACTTTGGACTCTGCACGGACCTCTACGAGCTCACCATGGCTCAGAGCTACCTTGAGCACGGAAAGACGGGGAATGCGGTCTTCAGCCTCTTCGTGAGAAAACTTCCAGAAAACAGGAACTTCCTTGTCTCCTGTGGTCTTGAGACCCTCCTTGAAAAAATAGAGAGCTTCAGGTTTGGTGATGAGGAGCTCCGCTACCTGAAGAGCCTCGGAAAGTTCTCCGACAGCTTCCTTGACTACCTGAGGGAGTATGAGTTCAGGGGAAACATCTACGCCATACCCGAGGGCAGGGTTGTCTTTCAGAACGAACCCATAGTCCAGGTTGAGGGTCCTCTTCCCGATGTCCAGATACTTGAGACCTTGGTCATAAATGTCATCCACCTCCAGACCGTGATAGCCACAAAGGCTGTCAGGAGCTACCTCGTCTCACGGGGAAGGAGCCTCGTAGATTTTGGCTTCAGGAGGGCTCACGGACTTGAGGCTGGTATCTACGCGGCGAGGGCTTCCTACATAACCGGCTTTGCGGGTACCTCAAACCTTGAGGCTGGGAGAAGGTTCGGTATCCCAGTCTTTGGAACGGTTGCCCACTCTTACATAATGGTCTTTGATAGAGAGGAGGAGGCTTTTTCCGCCTTTGCCAAGAGCTTTCCCCAGAACGCAGTCTTTCTTCTTGACACCTACGACACAATTGAGGCAGCCAAGAAGACCGTTGAGCTTGCAAAAAAGGGGATAAGAGCTGTCGGTGTCAGGCTTGACAGCGGAGATATAAAGAGCCTTTCAAGGGAGGTGAGGAGAATACTTGATGAGGCTGGGCTGAAGGACGTGAGGATAATAGTCAGCGGGGGCGTTGATGAGTACAAGATAGATGAGTGGCTCTCTCAGGGTTGTCCAATAGACGCCTTCGGCGTGGGTACAAAGTTCATAACCTCTGCGGACGCTCCATACCTTGACATGGCTTACAAGCTGGTGGAGTACGATGGTAAGCCCAAGTTCAAGACGAGCCCGGGAAAGAGAACCTTCCCCTTCAAAAGGCAGGTTTTCAGGTTTTACAGAGACCGCATCATGGACCACGATGAGGTCGTCCCCTACCGAGAGGAGGCGGGTGGGGAGAGGCTTGTAAGGGAGATAGTTAGGGAGGGAAGGCTAACGGAAGCACTCCCTTCACTGGAGGAGATAAGGGAAAGGCTTATGGAGGACCTTGAAAGGCTTCCTCAGAAGCTTAAATCTTTAAAGAAGGCGGAATACGAGGTTATCATAAAATAATCAGTGCCCGTAGCTCAGATGGATAGAGCACGGGGCTCCGGACCCCGG
>JALSTO010000137.1 GCA_026983685.1 Aquificaceae bacterium
AAAGGTTCCTATGAGCTTAAAGCCGTACTTTCTTTCTATTACCAGATATATTGAGCCCGCAACAAAGCTCCAGAAGGTAAGAGCCTCAAAGAGGTTGCTCCATGGGGGGTGAAATAGCCCCATCTGATAGCTCTCTATTGTCCTTCTGAGCATACCCGTCAGGTTCAGAAGGAGCCCCAGAAAGAGGACACCCGTGGCAACACCTCCGAGAAATCTCTCCCTTAAGAGGGCGTAGGCTATATACATCAGGGCGGTGAGTCCATAGACGAGCATAGCGGACTTGTACCAGAATGTGTTTTCATAGGGAAGGAGGGAGAGGAATCCTGCGGTGAGCACTCCGCCGAAAAAGAAGAGTAAGTCTATAGGGAAGCTGAGCTTCTTCCTTTCTACCGCTATCTCTTTCATCGCCTAAATAATTTACTCCTTCTCCTCGGGTTTGACATCAAGTTTTATATCAACTGAGACATCCTTGTGTAGCCTTATCGTTATCGTGTAAAGACCAACCTGCTTTATGGCGTGGGGAAAGACCACGTTCTTCCTGTCTATCTCTATCCCCTGTTCTTTGAGAGCGTTCACAACGTCTGAGGCTGTCACTGAGCCAAAGAGCTTCCCGGCTTCACCTACGGGCTTCTTAACCAACGCAACGACATCTTTTAGCTTCTTTGCAAGCTCCTGAGCCTTCTTCTTCTCCCTCTCAAGCTTCCGGCTCTTTTGCTTGAGAATTTCTTGAACGTGCTTGAGGTTTCCTTCCGTTGCTGGGAGGGCATATCCTCTTGGTATGAGGTAGTTGTTGGCAAATCCCCTCTTGACCTCAACAACGTCTCCAAAGAAGCCCAAACCCTCAAGGTCTCTCGTCAGGACAACCTTCATATTCTCTCCTCCTTGATCAGACTACTACGTAGGGCAGAAGCGCCAGCTGGCGTGCCCTCTTTATCTGAAGGGCTAATCTCTTCTGGTGCTTGGCACACAGGTTTGTCTGTCTCCTTGACTTTATCCTCGCCCTTTCTGTCATGAACTGCCTGAGCTCTTCGTAGTTCTTGTAGTCAGGCTCCTTCTTGTTCTCACAGAAGTAGCAGACTTTCTTTCTGGCAGGTCTCTTGATAGCCATTTTCACGCCTCCTGAATGAGTTTCTCAATATATTCCAGGGAGTCAACAGGATACCACTTACTTATCCTCAGATCCTTCATTATTTTAGCCCCCTCTTCGTCTTGGGGCATGTTCTCAAGCACGTCCAGAATTATGCTTTTATACTGAGCATACTCGGGCGCAAGGGTAACTATGTGGGAACTCAGTTTTTCATCGCTTTTGTAAACAACCTTAACACCTGCCTTTGATAGAGCGGAGAGCTGTTCCCAAAAATCCTTGTATAGGAATCCATAGGGTGCTTCTCCCTTTGCGACCCCGTTCAGGACTGTTTGCCATGAGCTTCTTACCTCGGGATGGAAGGATATTCCCCTGTCCTTTAACACCTTCATTCCTAAGTAGCTGGCAAACTGGTTCTCAACGAGCAGGACCTTCTTCCCCTCTATTGCGGAGAGGTCTGCCTCTTCATCCTTGTTGGCTATTATTACCACTTCGTCGTAGTTGTCGTTACCCGCCACGGGTATGAACTGCCTCTCCTTATGTATCTTCAGAGCATCGTAGGGGTTGGAATAGGTCATGTCCACCGAGGGAAAGCTTTTGTAGTAGCACTCAAAGTCAAAGCACTGCTCCATGGTTATGTCCAGTCCTGTGTGCTGAGACATGTATGTTATGAAGTAAAGCCAGCTGACCTTGTTCTTGGTTGAATCATGGGGACAAACAGCGACCTTTATGTGCATGACTCACTCCTAAAAGGGTATCTCGTCGTCCTCATCAAAGGGGCTCTTCTGGTCAAGATCCTTTAGCTCCTCCTCTATCTTCTCCATGCCGGGAGGCACTATGTCTTCCTCTTCAACCTCTTCTATCTTGGGCTTCCTTATGATCCTCACAGCCTCAGCGACTATTCTGACTTTGCTGTAGTTCTTCCCATCCGAACCTGTCCATCTGTCCTGGGTGAGCCTTCCTTCAAGGACAACGGTGTAGCCCTTTGAGAGCCTCGTGGAGAGGTCCTCAGCCAGCTTGCCGTAAGCCTTCACATCAAAGAAGTGGCTCTCTTCCTTCCACTCCTCACCCACCCTGTACCTTCTGTTCCATACTATACCGAACTCCGTCACCGCTGTTCCCGAGGGCAGGTACTTTATAACTGGGTCAGCGGAAAGCCTGCCTATCAGAAGAACCTTATTTAGCACCTTTTATAACCTCACTCTCCTTTATCTGGAAGTTTAGCCACCTCATCACATCCTCGTTTATCTTCAGCTGGAAGTCAAGCTCGTTGGGAAGCTCGGGGTTTTCGGTCTTGTACTGGACGAGGAAGTACCTGCCGTGGTTGAAGTTATCTATTCTGTAGGCGAGGGTCTTCGTGCCCCAGTCCTGAAAGTGGAGTATCTCTCCTCCCTTTGATTCAATGAACCTCTTGATCTCCTCAGCCTTCTGTTTCATCTCCTCTTCGGTGAAGGTGGGCTTCAGAACGAAGACGGTTTCGTAAAATCTGGTCGTCTTATAGTGCCTGTGCCTTGGCATCTGCTCACCTCCTGGTCTTTTGGTCCCCTCCTCTCGGGAGGGAACGAGGCTAAGCTTTATATTTTAGCAAAAAATTCAGTACCTGTACTCTCCCTCCATGATCTTTCTGTAGAAGCTCTCGGGCAGGAAGGCGTATCTGTGCATATCCTCCGAGTATATCTTTGTGCTTACCTTAACCTCCCTAATCGGCTCCCTTACGGG
>JALSTO010000138.1 GCA_026983685.1 Aquificaceae bacterium
TGAGGATGTTCGGGTTTACACCCCTCTGGATGCCCTCTATCGCCATGAGGTATATGTTCTTGAACAGAACTTCCGTGTCCTTCACCTTCTTGAGCTTTGTAGCTACAGGTATGGCGAAGGCATTTGCTAAGATAGCACCGTACAGGGTAGTTATAAGGGCAACAGCCATGCCCGGTCCAAGGGCGGAGGGGTCGTTGAGGTTCTTGAGCATCTGTATGAGACCTATCAGCGTTCCTATCATACCGAAGGCGGGGAAGAGCTCTCCCAGCTTCTCCCACACCGCAACGTTGGTCCCGAGCCTGTCCTCAAGCTGGGCTATAGCCCCCTCCGCACTTATCTTTATCTCCTCAAGCTCAAGCCCGTCAACGAGCATCCTTATCATGTCTCCCAGAAGAGGGTCCCTCTGATAGTAAAGGTCTATCTCCGACTCAAGGGCAAGTATTCCTTCCCTCCTGACCTTGGTGGCGACCTCCGAGAGGAACTCAACCGTCTCAAGGGCGTCAGGTGGCTTCCAGAGGAAAGCATCCTTTATTGAGGCGACACCCCTTATAAAATCCTTGAGAGGAAAACCACCTAAGGCTGCAGCCATTCCACCGCCGACAACTATGAATATTGAAGGTATATTTATGAAGGCAGCCGGACTACCCCCTATGACGATAGCTATGACTATCATTATGAAAGCGCCACCTATTCCTATTAGTGCTCCTGGGTCCATCTCACTGAGTTAATAAATCGGAATATGCCCTATAATTTAAAGCACATGGCAGAAGAAGAAAAGCTCCTGAGCGAGAAGGAAGTAATCAAGTTACTGAAAGAAAAAAAGAAGCCTCTTTCCTTTCTACAGATAGCTAAGCTCCTGGGTTTTGAGAAGAGGGAGAGAAAGAAGCTCAAGAAGCTCCTTAAAAAGCTCAAGAATGAGGGAAAGATAAGGGTAGTCAGGGGGAAGTTCCAGTATCAGGGAGAGGAGGTAGTGGTCGGTAAGGTTATACCCTACCCTGCGGGATTCGGCTTCCTTGAGGTTGAAGGAAGGGAGAAGGACATATACATACCTCCCTTTGAGCTTCAGAAGGTCCTCGCTGGGGATGTAGTTAAGGCAAAGGTTGTTGAGTTCAGAGGTAAGAAGGAGGTCAGGATTGAGAGGGTTCTCAAGAGGGCGAGGCACGAGATAGTTGGAAAGATGAAGAAGTCTAAGAAGGAGTGTATCCTTGAACCCCTTGATAAGAACGCCCATCTGACCTTTCTCCTGTCCAAGAGAGACTGCTCCAGATACGAGGACGGGACGGTAGTGGTTGCCAAGATAACCCACTTCCCCAACGGTAACACAAAACCTCGGGCTAAGGTAAAGGAGGTCATAGGACATCCCGAAAAGAAGTTTCTCGCGATAGACCTCCTCATAAGGAAGTACGACCTTCCTACCGAGTACCCTCCGGAAGTCATGGAGGAGGTTGAGCATATACCCGAGGGTATCCCGGAGGAAGAGATAAGGAGAAGGAAGGACCTGCGGGAGCAGGTTTGCTTCACCATTGACCCAGAGAAGGCGAGGGACTTTGATGATGCGGTCGCGATTGAGCTAACGCCTGAGGGTAACTACAGGCTCTTCGTCCATATAGCGGACGTTTCCTACTATGTGAGACCGGGAACAGCCCTTGACAAGGAGGCTTACAAGAGGGGATTTACCTTTTACCTGCCCGATAGAGCACTTCACATGCTTCCCGAGAAGCTTTCCGCCGGGCTGTGCAGTTTGAGACCCGATGAGGACAGACTCGCCTTCACCTGTGAGATGGTTTTCAACGATAAAGGGGACGTCGTATTCTACGATATATATGAAAGTGTTATAAGGAGCAAGCTCAGGCTTACCTACAACGAGGCTCTCGCGATCATAGTTGGTGACCCAGCCCTTGAGGAGAAGTACTCTCACGTAGTTGAACCCCTCCGGCTTATGGAGAACCTTTACCGCATCCTCAGCAGAAGGAGATGGGAAAGAGGGAGCATAGACTTTGATCTCCCAGAGGCTGAGGTGATAGTTGATGAGTACGGAGAGCCCACCGCTGTTGTCCCCTACGAAAGGCACATCGCCCACAGGATAATTGAACAGTTCATGATATCCGCCAACGAGACCGTTGCCCTTCATCTGGAGAATACGGGCTACCCATGTCTCTACCGCGTTCATGAGCCTCCCGACGAGGAGAGGGTTGAGAACCTTATTGAGATACTGGGCGGACTCGGATACCCGGTAAAGAAACCCAGAAAGCTCAGCTCAAAGTTCTTCCAGAAGATAATAGAGGACTTTGAGGGAAGACCAGAAGAGCAGTTGGTAAGATTCCTTACCCTAAGGGCTATGAGCAGGGCGAAGTACAGTCCCCACAACCTCGGTCACTTCGGTCTTGCCTCGGAACACTACGCCCACTTCACCTCTCCCATAAGGAGGTATCCCGATATCATCGTTCACAGGCTCCTGAAGGCATCCCTCAAAGGGGAGGAGCTGGACTACGAAAGATGGATAGACCACCTTGAGGAGGCTGGAGAACACCTCTCATCCCAGGAGAGGCTTGCGGACGAGGTTGAGTGGGAAGCTATTGACATACTGAAAGCCCGTTACATGAGGACGAGGCTCGGTGAGGTCTTTGAGGGTGTTATAACCGGGGTTGTTCAGTTTGGGTTTTTCGTTGAGATAAAGGAAACCCTCGTTGAGGGTCTTGTCAGAGTGAGCACCCTTACCGACGACGACTACGTTTACGACGAACCCGCCCACAGATTTGTCGGTGTCAGGACGGGCAAGGTTTACAG
>JALSTO010000139.1 GCA_026983685.1 Aquificaceae bacterium
ACCTTATCTCCTCCTCGGATAGCTTCCTGAACTTGACCCTTGCTGTATCGTGGAAAATTCTCCTGATACAGGGACCGACCACGGAGACCGCGGTCACCACCCTGTGCCACCTGCCCGACAGAAAGCTCAGCATCCTGAAGGCTTCCTCCTCGTTCCTCGGCTTGCCGAGGATATTTTTACCTATATGAACGAGGGTGTCCGCACCTATAACGAGGGCATCTTTGTTCTCCTTCCATACACGCAGGGCTTTTGCATAGGCGAGCTGACGGGCTGTTGTTACTGGGTCTCCGATAATCCTCTCCTCTATCTGGGCGGGCACAACCGAGAACTCAAGACCGAGGAGGGAAAGGAGCTCCCTCCTTCTCGGAGATGAAGAGGCGAGGATTACTCTCCCTGACCCTTGAAGTGCCATGACTCAGCGTCTAAATTATAACCCTACACTGAAGGAAGGAGGTTTTTGATGAGCGTAAGCCTACAAGCCCTTCAGGATAGAGAACTGACACCTCAGGAGATAAGGGAGCTTCAGGAAGAGGTCAGGAGGCTCGCGAAGGAGAAGAATGCGGTCCTCTTAGCCCACTACTATCAGAGACCGGAGGTTCAGGACATAGCGGACTTTGTGGGAGACTCCCTTGAACTCTCCAGAAAGGCGGCGACTACAGATGCGGACATAATCGTCTTCTGCGGTGTGAGATTCATGTGCGAGACCGCAAAGATACTCAATCCCTCCAAGAAGGTCCTTCACCCCAACCCCGAGTCTGGCTGTCCTATGGCGGACATGGTAAATGCCCAGCAGGTCAGGAAACTCAGGGAGGAACATCCCGACGCGGAGTTCGTTGCCTACATAAACACGACGGCGGATGTGAAGGCGGAGGTTGATATCTGCGTGACCTCCGCAAACGCCCCGAGGATAATAAAGAAACTCTCCGCGAGGAAGATAGTGTTTCTGCCCGATCAGGCACTCGGTCAGTGGGTAGCGAAACAGGCTCCCGAGAAGGAGTTTATCATCTGGAAAGGCTTCTGCCCTCCCCATTACGAGTTCACCGCAAGGGAGGTGATGAAACTGAAGGAGAGCTATCCCGATGCCAAGGTGGCGGTTCATCCGGAGTGCCATCCCAAAGTGATAGAGCTCGCTGACTTCGTTGGTTCAACCTCCCAGATAATAAAGTACGCAACGAGTGTTGATGCGAAAAGGGTTATAGTCATAACCGAGGTGGGGCTCAAGCACACCCTTATGAAGAAGAACCCCAATAAGGAGTACATATTCCCCCAGTCAATGAACTACTGCGGGACGGTTTACTGCTGTACCATGAAAGGTATAACCCTACCGAAGGTCTATGAAACACTCAAAAATGAGATAAACGAAGTTTTACTGCCCGAGGATATTATGGAGAGGGCGAGGAGACCCATAGAGAGGATGCTTGAGCTAAGCTAAAATAAACTCATGCCCTTTCTGATAGGTTCGGTGGTTTTTTACATCCTATCCTCCCTTCTCTTCTTCCTTAAGGTCTTCCTCGGCTTGAACCTCCGTCAGCTCCCACTCATCAGCTTGAGTCTCTCACTCCTTCTGTACACAGCCTACTTCTTCCAGAGGTACTTCCTCACGGGGCACTTCCCGATAGGAGATGTTTACGGCATGGTCTCCCTTATGGGGAACGTCCTCGTCCTCATATTCCTATCAACCCACCTGCTCCTCAGGAGGAACGTGGCTGACTTCGGTCTGATAATAGCCTTCATAGGATTTCTGACAACGCTCCTCGGTCTGCCCGCAAAGGAGGTAGGGTACAAAAACCCCTTTTACGTCTATCACATACTCTCCGCAGCCCTGTCTTACGCTTCCCTTATACTTGCAGGAGTCTCCTCCCTCATAAAATTCCTCGTTGAAAAAAAGCTCAGGTCTAAACACATAGAAGGTTTCATGGTTCCCATCAACCTTTTAAGAAGAATGGAGAGAATTTTTTTAAATATAGGTTTTATATTTCTAACCTTAACGCTCATTTTTGGAAGCTTATGGGCAAAAAACTTCCTTGGAAAGCACTGGATAAACGACCCAAAACTTATACTTACCCTAATTCTTTGGATATACTACGCCATTATAGTCCATCTGAACCTCGTTAGGGGGTTAAAGCCTTCAACCTTATCCATAATATCCATCTTTGGTTCAATCCTGATCGTTGGGAGCCTTGTATTTATAAGGCACTCTGTAGGTTAAATCTCCGTATCTATAAGGAACAGGGGCTGACCGTACTCAACGGTCTCCCCGTTCTCCACGAGGATCTTCTCAACCCTTCCCCTTACATCGCTCTCTATCTCGTTCATGACCTTCAGAGCCTCTATTATGCAGAGAACCTGACCGGGAGAGACTATGTCTCCTACCTCCACAAAGGGAGGTGCACCCGGAGAGGGGGAACGGTAGAAGGTGCCGACAAGAGGGCTCTTGATGATGTGGTAGTGCTTCTCCTCTTCGCTTACATCTTCACTCGGGGGAAGTATCTCCTGATGCTTGAACTCTTGAGGGGGAGCCTCCCGCTGGGACTTGGGAATTATAGGCTCACCCCTATGGGTCTCTATAACTATCCTCTCCTCACCACTCTCTATCTTTATTGACCTTATGTTTGAGTTCTTCACAAGCTCTATAAGTTCTCTAACAAAGTCCTTATCCATCACTTGACCCTTTCAATGTATGCACCCGTTCTCGTATCAACCTTGATTATATCGCCTTCACTTACAAAGAAAGGTACCTGAACTACCGCCCCGGTTTCAAGCTTTGCGGGTTTTGTTCCACCCGC
>JALSTO010000140.1 GCA_026983685.1 Aquificaceae bacterium
CTCTTTATCAAATTCGCACTCAGACTACCCTACAGACAAATGGAAGGATTAGCTAAAGGGCTGTTCTCATTTTCGGGAGTAAAAGTTCCTAACTTCAGAACCCTGCATTATAGATTTTCAAGAATGGACATAAGCTTGGAAAGCTTCCCAGACCCAGAGGAACTGCCAGATGATTCTGTCATAATCCTTGATTCTACAGGAATCAAGGTGACCAACAGAGGAGAATGGCTCAGAAAGAAGCATGGAAAGAGATCAAGGAAAGGATGGATAAAGCTTCACGTAGCCTTTGACCTGAAGAGGAAAAAGGTTATAGAGCTTGAGGTAACGGATGAGAGGATACGAGACTGTCAGAAGGCAAAGAGACTTGTAGAGGGGGCAAAGAAGAAAGCTAAGGGTAAGAAGATAAAGAAGGTTATAGCGGATAGAGGGTATGACACTCATGAGTTTTTCAGGTATTTGGGCAAGGAAGGGATAGAAGCAGCAGTGCTTGTGAGGGAGGGGGCGAAGATAAGGGCAATCCTCTGAGGGATGCTGTGGTGAGGGCTATAAGGAGGGGAAAAGAAAGTGGAAGAGGGCAGTTGGGTATGGTAAGAGATGGCTTGTGGAGAGCTTTTTCTCTGTCTTTAAGAGATGGTTTGGGGGATATGTGTCAAGTCAGAGGTTTGAGAACATGAAGAGGGAAATAGTTTTTAAGGTGTGGATAGTGAATATGTTTCTGACATGCGGGATGTTATGAGATGGGTAGGAGAGTATGAGAAGCTTAGGGAATAGGGTGCCTTGGGTGGAACTGAATGCTTTATTGGACAAAGCACTTGTGAACTCTTGAGGACATACTCCATGAGTTTTGAAAGTCTGTGGTACCACTGCCTTATTGCTTCCCTTGAGCCTCTTAGTCCGAGAGCTTTTATGAACCTTTCTACCTTCCTTAGAGCTATGCCCCAGTGGTATAGAAGAATAGCTTTTGCCTTTACTCTTGGTGGAACCTTGTTCCTGTAGTATACTTTGCGTATATTTTCCCTCTTCCTGCCTCCAACTCTTTCTTATTTTGACATACTCAGCTCATATAAATTGAAGCTGTTTTTAAACAAACTCAAGCCCAGAGAATATGAAGGGAATCTCATAGGAGGCGGACTCTTCAGAGTCAGAAGCGTGGATTGCGTTTTGTCCCTTATCAGTTCCGAAGAGTGCCCTTATTGAACTGGGTGCAGTTTTACGAGCCTCTTCACTGTCGGTGGGTCCTATTATCTCCCTCACCCTCTGGATAGCGTTCTCTCCTTCAAGGACCGCAGCGACCACAGGACCAGAGGTCATGAACTCAACAAGCTCTCCGTAAAAGGGTCTCTCCTTGTGGACTATGTAGAACTGCTTAGCCTGTTCTTCCGTAAACCTGAACATTTTCAGAGCCTTTACATCAAACCCCTCTTCAATAAACCTGTCAAGTATCTTTCCTACCGCACCCTTGCGGACAGCATCCGGCTTGATTATGATGAGAGTTCTCTGCATTTAGCCTTAACCTCCAATCATGAGTCTTTCAAGCTGTCTCTTAACGGAAGTATCTACAACATACCCGGAGGTTTTAAATATGAATCCGCCTATAAGGGACTGGTCGTAGCCAACCTCAACCTCTATGTCCCTCCCAAGGGACCTCTTTATGGCTTCAGTTATTTTCTCAATCTCCTGAGGGTCTATCTCTTCTGCAAGGTAAAGGTAGCCCTTTGACATCTTCATGAGCCTTTCAACTTCGTGTTCGTAAAGCCTTCTCATCTCCGGAAGCAGGGAGAGGGCATTTATATCCACGAGATACTCAAATACTTCAAGGGGCTCCTCTGGGACGCCGTACTTCTCCAAAAGAGTCTTGATAAAAGAAAGCTTCTTCTCCTTAGGAACGAAGGGACTCACAAAGAAGTTCCTTGCCTCCCTGCTCCTTCTGTAAAGCTCCGAGAGGAACCCAAGGAGCTCTCCTCCAGCTATCAGAACCTTCCTATCCTTTGGTAGCTTCTTCACTATCAGGCGAACAGCCTTCCTGGCTATCTCCTTCTTCTTATGCATTCTTCTTTTCCTCCAGAACCTTGAGCTGGGTTTCTATATACCTCTTCTGAACCTCGGGATCCTTAAAAGCTTCCACAAGCATACCCTTGGCGATTTCCTCCGCCTTCATCAACCCGTAGATAGCGAGCTCCTCTTTAGCCTTCTTGAGCTCTATCTCAACGGTTTCCTTAGCCTTCTCCCTTACCCTCTGGGCTATCTCCTCAGCGTGCCTCCTCGTATTCTCTATCTCTGTCTGGGCTGATTCACGGGCGAGGGCTATGGACTCATCCGCCCTGACCTTCGCCTTTTCAAGTTCCTCTTTTGCCTTCCTGAGCTCTTCCCTCGCAAGGGAAAGTTCCTTCTCCGAGTCTTCCACGTTCTGGGTGAGAGATCTCCAGAAGTTGTTGAAGGCTTCCGCAACAGGCTTTCTACCGAACCAGTAAGCCACCCCTAAGAATAGGAGTACGTTAAAACCCTTCCAGAAGAGGACTACTGGGCTGTGATGCCCGCCTTCCTCCGCAGCTAAGGCAAAAGAGAATAGAAATAACGCTCCAAATAAAACCTTCGTCATGCTGCCTCTCCGAGAATTTTCTTAACTATACCCGAGGCTATATCCTTTATAGCCTCCTCAAGCTTCTTCTTCTCCTCTTCAAGGGAGGTTCTTATCTCCTCAGTCTTCTTAGCTATCTCCTCCTGTGCCTCCTTTTCAGCCCTGTCAAGTATATCCATCTTT
>JALSTO010000141.1 GCA_026983685.1 Aquificaceae bacterium
CGTGGAGAAGCTCCAGAAAGAAGACATCCAAACCTGAGCCCGTCATTATCAACCTGGTTTGTGAAAAATCACTTGCATCAAGGGTTTTTATTTGTTAGCATTTCTTGAGACGGAGGTGTTAGTCTGTCACAAAAAATCAAGAAGCAGATACTAAAAGAACTCGGCAAGAGCCTTGATCTTGAAAGGTGTATTGTTGTCCTTTTTGGCTCAGAAGCCCTTGGCAAAGCAACAAGGGGCTCTGACATTGACATAGGTGTGCACTGTATACCCGATATAGACGATGAGATCTTCCTCAAACTGCAGGAAGAGCTGAATCTCAGGGTTGATACCCCGAGGAAGATAGACCTTGTTGATCTATCAAGACTGGAAGATGATTTTCTTGAGTTTGCGCTAAAAGGGGCTGTCATATGGCATGTGGGGAGAGAGTACTTAAGAAACTGGCTCAAGCGGAAAGAGCACTGTCAAAGCTGAAAGAAATAAAAGAGCTTGAGGGCAAGCTGGATGAAGAAATTCTGTATGAGGTGAGCGCTAAGAGATTTGAGTACACTTACGAAGCCATATGGAAAACTGCAAGGCTCTATCTTCTTGAGGAAAAAGGTCTGGAATGCAACTCACCAATGGACTGCTTTAAATCCCTCTACTCTGTAGGTTTGATCTCTGATAGCAAAGCCCAGAACTTACCTTCAATAGTCAGAAAGAGAAACGAAGTGGTTCACATATATGATTTCTCCATTGCCCAGGACGTGTATCTCTTTGTCAAAGAGAGAGTTCTGCCCGTCTTTGAAGAGATAGTTTTGAGATTGAAAACCGAGTGCGAGGGTGGAGGGCAGAAGTGGTGAGCGAGGGATTGAAACATGAAGGTCATAGTGCTTGCTGGAGGGTGCGGTAGCAGGCTCTTCCCTCTCTCTAGGGAGGAACACCCGAAGCAGTTCTTGAAACTTCTGGATTCAGAATCCTTCTTTCAAAAAACCTTAAAGAGGTGTCTTTCCTTCAGCTCTCCCGAGGACATCATAATAGTAACCAATAATCGCTACAGGAAACTTGTTGAGGCTCAGCTGTCGGAGTGCTTTGGCAACACCAAGAGCTTTAATATAGTCTTTGAACCCGAAGCAAGGAATACAGCCCCCGCTATAACTCTCGGTGTGGTGTTTGCCCTTGACAAACTCGGCGCGCGGGCGGATGAAGTATTTATAGCTCTTCCCTCCGACCACTTTATATCTCCCGAGGGTAGGTTCACAGAATATGTAAATGTAGCCAAGCAGGTGGCTCAGCAGGGATACATAGTTACCTTCGGTATAACTCCTACGAAACCGGAGACAGGGTACGGCTATATAGAGGCAGCGGTATATTCACCTTCAGGGCGGATACCTTCTTAGAAGAACTTGAAAAACACTCTGGGGACATATACAGCTCAGTGAAAGAAAAGAGCTTTTCCGAACTCCTCAGCACCTTCGGTAAGCTCCCCTCTATATCAATAGACCACGCCCTCATGGAGAAGACCTCTAAGGCTGTGGTAGTGCCTATGGATATAGTCTGGTCCGATGTAGGTTCTTGGGAGTCCGTTTACAAGCTACTACCCAAGGACACCGCTGGTAATGCTAAGGTCGGTAACGTTCTTTCCGTTGACAGCTCGGGCTCTATAATTATAAACTCCGAAGATGGCAAAACCGTGGTTGTTCTTGGTGTGAAGGACCTCATAGTTGTTGATACGGGAGATGTCCTCTTAATAACACAGAAAGGTAACGGACAGAGGGTAAAAGATGTGGTGAAGCTTTTGGAGTGAGGTTAAAGGTGTTTGGAATGAAGTTAATAGAACCCTACGGTGGGGAACTTGTGAATCTTGTTGTCTCAGATGAGGAAAGAGAGGAGCTAAAGAGAAAGTCCCTTCACCTCAAGAGCCTTCAGATCTCCCAGAGGTTCGTGTGTGATCTGGAGATGCTCGCAACAGGAGCGTTATCTCCTTTAAAGGGCTTTATGGGAAAGGAGGACTACGAGAGCGTCCTTGAAACCATGAGGCTCAGCAACGGTCTTCTCTTCCCAATTCCAGTGATACTTCCCGTAAAAGTAGAGTTCGCAAAGAGTCTGAGGGAAGGCGAGTGGATCGTCCTGAGGGACCCTTACAATATGCCTTTAGCCCTTACCAGGGTAGAGGAAGTTTATAAAAGGGATCCCGAGAAGGAAGCGGCAAAAGTCCTT
The DNA here is from genome assembly GCA_026983685.1 of Aquificaceae bacterium. Lineage (GTDB taxonomy): Bacteria > Aquificota > Aquificia > Aquificales > Aquificaceae > Hydrogenivirga. Next base: position 2,197 of record JALSTO010000141.1, read on the forward strand.
GGAACGATTGACCCCTATCATCCTCTTGTCCCGGAGATGTTTCTGTGGGGGGAATACTGCATCAGTGGTGAGCTCAAGGTTATACAGCTTCCTGAGTATTACGACTTCCCAGAATATCGTTTAACACCTCTTGAGACAAGGAAAAGACTTGAAGCTCTTGGATACGACAACGTCGTGGCTTTCCAAACCAGAAATCCCATTCACAGAGTTCATGAAGAGCTTACAAAAAGAGCCCGCGAGAAAATAAAAGGTGCCCTGCTTCTGACCCCAGCGGTTGGCGTTACAAAGCCCGGCGATGTTGATACCTACACCAGAATGAGAGTCTATAAGGTTATGTATGAAAATTACTACGAAAAGGATAAGACAATTATGAGCTTTATACCGCTTGCCATGAGAATGGCAGGACCAAGGGAAACTCTCTGGCATGGGATAATAAGGAGGAACTACGGAGCAAACTACTTCATAGTTGGAAGAGATCATGCGGGTCCGGGCAAGGACTCAAAGGGCAGACCCTTTTACGAGCCTTACAAGGCTCAGGAACTCTTTAAGGAATATGAGTCG
>JALSTO010000142.1 GCA_026983685.1 Aquificaceae bacterium
TTCTTCAGCTCCAGGACAACCTTCCTGAGCTCCCTGAAGAGCTCATCCCTATCAAGATAGATAGCCTTCGCAGAACCTTCTGATACTATACGCACAGGAGATCGCCTTCTGGGCATCATCCTTTGTGACCTCCTCCCCTCACTGAAGTGAGGGGCTTCCTGCTTCAACGAGGGAGCTTACACCGGGCACAAAACACGGTGCAGAGGCTTCCCTCTCCACAGGCTTCACTTCCCCGCGGTCCACGGGTAGGGCAGACATCAGGCGGTATGCCAGCGCCTTATTCTTCTGAGCTAATTGTTCTAATCCTAACTTCAATATGTTCCATGCGCTGTTTAAATCCCTATCAATCCTGAGTCCACACCTCGGACACTCAAAAATCCTTTGACTGAGTTCAAGCTTATACCTAAATCCACACTTTGAGCATGTTTGTGTTGTAGGCTCATATCTATCCACAAACTCCACAGGAATAAGGGTCGCAAGGCGTCTTAGCCTTGCAGTTATTCCCCCTATCCCCGTGTTCTGAACTTGCTTACCGAATAAGCCTTCGTGCCACCCCTTTATACTGTCATCCTGAAAGGCTATGAAACTGAACCTCTTAAGATAGCTCATAACTTTATTCTTAACATCCTCTCTTCTGTTCTTGACATACTCCCATTCTTTTTGAATTAAACTCTTAGCTTTTAGGTAGTTTTTGCTTCCCTTCTTCCTCCTTGCCAATGTCCTCTGAAGCCTCTTTAGCCTTTTTGTTTCAGGAATATACCACCTGATCTTTTCTCCTGTCGTTAGCGACACCTGGTCTTTAACACCCAAATCTATCCCTACAGGAATAGAAAACTGTTTTTCTTCAATTCCCTTTAAAGCTTCTTCCTTCCAAAGATAGCAAACTACGTAGAGATAGTATCCTGTGGGCTTCTTAATTAAATATGCATTAGTTATCTCCGCATTCTCAGGTATTTGATGGAGTCCTAAAACTCTAAACTTCTTCTTAATGCCCTGGATTTTTACTCTATTTCGCTCAAAGTCTATTTTGTAGGTCATGCCGTATTGTTTTAGAGGTATGCTTCTAAAGTCTGATTTAAACTTAAGCTTACCGACTTTCAAACCTTTTTCTTTGGCTTTTCTGAGAGTTGTTAAATTGTTTCTAATCCTTTTAATGAGTCCCTGTTTAATCTGAGAACCTAAAATTTTAAGCTTTCTTTTCTCAAAACCCCTTGGGGTTTTAATTTCAACCTCTCTGAGTTTTCTGATTCACTGTTCAGGCGGTTTTCAACGTCTGCTATTATGTAGTTGTGGAACCATTTAGCTTCCAAGAAAAGTCTTTCTAAGGTTTGCAGGTCTGCTCTGGAAAGATTTTGAAGTTTAAGTTGAAATACCTTGGGAATTTGGAGCTTTCTTTTTTCTCTGGTCTGTTTGAGAGTTTGTTTAATCTTTTTTGATTTGGTCATAGCTCCAAAACCCCCGTATATTTATTTTAAACCTTAGGACACCATTCATCCCCGTATCACAGATACAGGGCTTTTCTGGCGTAGTTTTCTGTGAAGTAATCCGCAGGTTTACCCTCTGCAAACCCGTTCGGGTACCTTGTGGGTATGTAGTACTTATCCAATTCCTTCCCGCAGGCGATTATATCGTCAGGTATGTCCAGCGAAGCGGTCTTTCCGAGGATCTTCAGCATTCCGGTCAGAGAGTGTCCCCACAGGTCCACGTTTAACTTCAGCCCGAGGGCTTTAACAAACTTTTCAGCAGCCTGCTGAGCGGTAAAGCAAGCCCACTCGTAGAACTCGTGTTCAAGGTCTATCTCCGCTCTACGCAGGTCCCTCTCCCCCTGTTCAAATCAGTCCTTATATCTCTCCATGCTATATATTATCCTTCATGAGAATTGGAGTTATAAGCCTCGGGTGTTCAAAGAACCTCGTTGACAGCGAGGTTCTTCTGGGAAAGCTCAGGAGTGCCGGGGTTGAACTCACACCCGATATAGAATCCGCGGACTGCATAATAATCAACACATGCGGATTTGTAGAGGATGCCAAGAGAGAGTCAATAGACACGATACTTGAGATAATTGACTCGGGGAAGAGGGTTCTCGTCATGGGATGCCTCGTTGAGAGATACAGAAAGGAGCTTGAGGAGGAGATCCCCGAGGTTGAGAGATACTTCGGAACCCAGAGCTGGGACGATATACTCAGACATCTCGGGCTTGAGCCAAGGTATTCAGCCCACCGATTGCTCACAACACCCCGTGCCTACGCCTACGTTAAGATAGCGGAGGGTTGCAACCGCCTGTGTTCCTTCTGCGCCATACCCAAGATAAGGGGAAGGCACAGGTCAAGACCTGTTGAGGAGATAGTTGATGAGGTGAAGGACCTCGCGGAGCGAGGTGTTAAGGAAATAAACGTAGTTTCCCAGGATACCACCTACTACGGAAAAGACCTTTACAAGGAGGAGACGCTCGTAAAGCTACTCGGAGAGCTTGAGAAGGTTGAGGGCATAAGGTGGATAAGGCTCCTCTACCTCTACCCAACGGAGGTCAGCCGGAAGCTCCTGTCCTTTATAAAGGACTCCGAAAAGACCCTGCCTTACTTTGACATTCCCCTTCAGCATATATCAACGAAAGTGCTCAAGAGCATGAGGAGGGGCTACGACGAAGACTTTGTAAGGAGGCTCATTGATAGCATAAGGGAAGAGATACCGGGGGCGGTCCTCAGAACTACCTTCATCGTCGGATACCCCGAGGAAGGTGAGGAGGACTACAAGCTT
>JALSTO010000143.1 GCA_026983685.1 Aquificaceae bacterium
TGGAGGAGAAAAGGTCAGAGCTCTCGCCTATTCTGACAGGAGCTTTTACCTCCCTGGTAGGAGCACGGTTTACAGCTTTAGGTACGTGGTTGATACCGATGTGAAGAATTCGCTCATAGTGCTCTTCCACAACGGGAGATTGAAGGGAATATACGAGCAGAGAAGGATAAACGTACCTGTCTGGGAAAGGGGCGACTACGTAGCCCATGTCCTAACCTATAAGTTCAAGGTAAACATCTTCTACTTTGGTCTGAGGAGTGTAGCTCTAATCTCATCAATCCGCCTGATGTAAAATAGAGCGGATGCGGGCTTTTGTCGGATACTTTACCACCAAAGGTATCTACGAGCACGTTGAGAAGCTCAAGGAGGAAACCAAGGGATACCTTAAGGGGAAGTGGATAGAGCCCCAGAACCTTCATGTGACCTTCCAGTTCCTGGGAGATATAAGTCAGGAGCAGGCTGTGGGAGTTCTCAAAAACCTCCAGCAGATAGCGGAAAAGTACACACCTTTCAAGGTTCAGTACAGGTCCCTCGGAGTTTTCCCCGACAGAAAGAGACCGAGGATACTGTGGATGGGGGTCTCCCGAGGGGAGAACAAGCTAAAGAGGATAGCCAACGAGGTGGCTAAGCTAAACAGGAATGCAGGGGTGAGAGTTGACTCAAAACCCTTCCATCCACACGTTACCATCTGCAGGATAAAAGAGGTTGACAGGAAGAAGCTGGGAGGCTTGATGAACAGATACAGGAGCTTTAACTTCGGAGAGGAGGTTGTTGACAGGATAGCTCTCATCTCCAGCTCCCTTACAAGTATAGGTCCCATATACAGCGTTGTTGAGGAGTTCTACTTCAGGAGGAAGGCGGATTGACTACATACAGGGATGCAGGCGTTGATATAGAAAGGGCTAACGAGCTGGTCAGGTACATAAAGGAGAAGGTTAAAAAGAGCTTCTCCTCCGGGCTCTTTACAGACTTCGGAGGTTTCGCCAGCGGTTTTGAGCTCAGGGGCTTCAGAAATCCTGTGATATTCTCTTCCACCGACGGCGTTGGAACCAAGCTGAAGATCGCTCAGGAGATGGGAATTCACGATACGGTCGGGATAGACCTCGTCGCCATGAACGTCAACGACCTTCTTACCAGTGGGGCAAAGCCCCTCTTCTTCCTTGACTACATAGCTACGGGGAAGATAGAGCTTGAGACCTTAAAGAGGGTGATAGACGGCATAGTGGAGGGATGCAGGAGGGGTGAGGTCGTCCTTGCGGGAGGTGAGACCGCGGAGATGCCCGGCTTTTATCCCGAGGGTGTTTACGACCTTGCGGGCTTCTGCGTAGGTGCCTGTGAGAAGGAAGAAGTCCTTACTGGAAGGGATATAGGGGAAGGGGACGTTTTGATAGGGATAAAGTCTTCTGGGTTCCATAGCAACGGCTTCTCTCTTATAAGGAAGGTACTCACAGACAGAGGTATAAAGCTCTCCGACAGTATTGAGGAGCTCAATATGAAGGTTGGGGAAGCTCTCCTGATACCTACGAGGATATACACAAGGGAGGTCGGAAAGCTGAGGTCAGCGGTAAGGTTAAAGGGGCTTGCCCACATAACGGGTGGCGGGATCCCTGAAAACCTGATAAGGATACTGCCCGAGGGCATAAAGGCTGTGGTCAAGAAGGAGAGCATACCAGAGAACCCCCTCTTTGGGTGGATACAGAGACTCGGTGGTATTGAAGAGAGGGAGATGTTCAGGACCTTCAACATGGGTGTTGGTATGATAGCGGTTGTAGGAAAAGATGAGGCGGAGAAGGCTGTTGAAGCCCTCGGAGGGGAGGGATTTACCTGCGGTCACCTCGTGAAGGGAGAGAGGTCCGTTGATATCATCTGAGGGCTAACTCGGTTATACCCTTGGCTATGTCCTCTCCAAAGGTTCTGAAGGAGGAATGCATCCCTATCAACCTCTCAAGAAGGTCGGTGTTGAGCATCACGTCCTTTCCGACCACCTTGAAAAGGTCAAATCTCTCCGCAAACCTCTCTATCTCATCGTAGTAACCCGGATTCTTGTAAAGGTAGAAGACCTCGGGGAAATACTTGGATAGAAACAGGATAACCTCCTCTATAGGGACGTGTTCTCCGTTTATGTGGACGTCTATAAAGCCTTTCTCCTCCCTTATCAGAACCTCCGCACCGTTCCTTTCAGCCAGCATGAGAGATGCCATAGGAATGGCTACGAGGGTAGTCAGGTCTATCTCCTGGAAGTTGTCCCCGAGGAGGTCCTTCTTCCCACCCAAGGAGAGGGAATTCTCAGCCTCATCGTAGTAGTAGATGTGGTTCAAGCCCTCCGTAAAGGAGGAGTAGTGAGCGTTCTCAACGTGGGCATATCTCTTACCTGTCTTGCCGAAGACACTGAAGCTCCTGTCCGAAAGAAGGAATGTGTTGTATGCGCTGTGCTCAGCCTTCAGGAAACTTCCATCGTAGCTGCCGCTGGAGAGAACCTCCATATCCCTCGTGAAGTAAACCACATCCTTCTCGGTTATCACCACGGGTCCCTCGTAGTCTGTAAGGAGCTTAAGACCGTCCGCTATCGCCTTTTCTGCAACCTTCTCACCTTCCCTCGTCAACCTGTAGAGGAAACTCCTGCTGAGGACGTAGAGGTCTCCGCCCAAGATGGCAACGGACCTTATGGGCTTCTCAATTACATCCGACACAGGAAGCCTGACCATCTCGGACTCAACGAACCTCTCCGCAGGTATTCTGTAGATACCTTCAGAGGT
>JALSTO010000144.1 GCA_026983685.1 Aquificaceae bacterium
ATCAGAGAAAGAGGCTCTCCATAACGCTTGCTGAGTTCCACCAGCCTCTTAGCTTCTTCCATGAAGAACCTCCTGTTGCTGAGCCCTGTAAGGGGGTCTGTGTAAGCGAGCTCCTCAAACTTCTCCTTCTCCATCCTCAGCTTACCTATGGTGTCCTCAAGCTCCTGAGCCATGGTAAGGATAGACCTCTTGAGGGAGTACAGCTCGTCTCTCGCTCTCTCCTTCCTGAGAGCCTCGCTGAGCTTCTCAATATCCGAGAAGTCAAGCTCCTTGAACCTGTAAGCCATCTTCCTGAGGACGGCTATGTCCCTCACTATCCTGTTGAAGAGGAAGAAGAGGACACTTGAGAGCAGGGCAACGAGCAAAAGGGTGTAGGCTAAGAAGAACAAAGGGGTGAGGAGGACATTTCTGAGGGTGTCTGAGAAGTCCTTTATGAAAACAACCCTGCCTACAGGCAGGGTTTCTTCAGCTATTATGGGAAAGTCCATAAGGAGTGTGCTGAAGCGGTCAACGAGCTTGTAGCCCGTCACCCTCTCTATCTGGGCAAGGATATGTGGGTCGTAGCTTCCCTCTACCACAAAGCTGTTCACGAGGGTCCTTCCCTTAAGGAACCTGTCCATGAACTCGGGTTCTTTCTCGGAGTACCGTTCAAGTATATCCCTGTTGTAAAGGATGAACCAGCTGAGGTCATTCAGCTGGGCGGTGAACCTCACAACGGTCAGGAAGTCCGTTCCGTAAAAGATACAGTCCTCAACCCTGCCTATGAGGAGACCCTTCTCGGTCAGGAGAATATAGCTGTTAGCCCTCCTGAGAGAGCAGTCCTCCAGCTGGACTATCACGTCATCCGCGTTCTTAGCTACAGCCTTCTGTATGAAGCTGAAGGTCCTTGCCACGTCGGTGTAGGTTCTTACCACGTTTTCCTGCATGTGTTTGTAGGCTATGAACAGAAATATAAGCACTGTCAGGAGGCTGAGGCTTACCGATACTATGAGTGTGCTGAGTATGAGCCTGTTTCTCAGGGACATTTATAATATTCAAGCATGTTCATCGTCTTCGGGGGGAGTTTTGACCCTGTTCATATAGGACACATAGTAATTGCGAGGGATGTCAGAGAGGAGATGGGAGCTGAAGAGGTTCTCTTTGTTCCCGCCCATCATGCCCCCCTGAAGGAAGGGCACAGGGCTTCGCCAGAGGACAGGCTCAGGATGCTTGAGATAGCCCTTGACGGGGAAGAGGGCTTTAGCATTGAGGACTACGAGATAAAGAAGGGTGGAATATCCTACACCGTTGATACCCTCCGCTACCTCAGGGAGAAGCGGGGAGAGGAGCCCTACCTCCTCTTAGGGGCGGACAGCGTTCTAAAGTTCCATTTATGGAGGGAGCCCGAAAGGATAGTCCAGATGGCTAAGCTGATAGTCGTTGATAGAGGAGGAAAGCTCGGTGAGGTCAGGAACTACATCTCTGAGAGGTTCTCCTCTCTGAAGGAGGGAAAAAATCTTTTCCTTCTGAAGGTGAGGAGGGTTGACATATCCGCAACGGAGATAAGGGAGCGGATAGCTCATGGGAAGAGTATCTACTGCCTTGTCCCTGAGGGAGTCAGGAACTACATAGAGAGAAAGGGGCTTTACGGATTCATGGGGAGGAGTCCTCAATCCTCCTGAAGACCTCTATGAGCATGTGGGCGTTCCTCTTGCTTATGCCCTCAGAGCCCATGAGACCCGCTACCACCTCCTCAACAATCCTCCTCTCCACACCTGTCGTCCTGACTATGAGGTCTATGAGGTAGCTGAGCTGTCTCTCTGTTGCCTCCTCTTCCTCAACAGCCACCTCAGGTATGTAGCCCTTCAGCCTCTCAAAGAGCTGGGCTAAGGCTATGCTGTCCTTGAAGTTGTAAGATGCTATGAGCTCGTAGTTGCCCCTGTAAAACTCCTGAGCCACCTTGCTCCCATCAATTATGTCCTTTGAGGCGTGGATGCGGAACTTCTTACAGACAAAGTCAAGCTTGTAGCTCTTCTCTTTCTCCCCGTTTGAGAGGAACCTGAGGATATCAACGTGAAACTTCCTGTCGGTAAGGAACCTGCCCGGTATCTCAATCCCGTGTATCATGCTCCTTATCTTCAGGATGTATCCATCAAAGCTGTAGCCGTTGAAGCTCACGAGAAGGTCCGCCCTCCTCACCTCCTCCCAGAACCTTCTGAGGAGCACCTCCTCAAGCTCGTAGAGCTTCCCCTCAACGAAGTCCGCCCTGATGGGGATGAACCTTACCCTGACTGACCTTCCTTCGCTGTAGAAGACCTCTTCCTCCCTCTCTTCAGAGCTCATGTCCGATATGTAAAGGACGAAGCTCTCTTCAATCCCCTCACCTACATAGGTCCCTGACACCGACACAACGAATAAGGTGAACGGGTTGAAGGAGAACTCCCTTGCGAACTCCTCCTCGCTCCTCTCCCTTTTCCCTCGGGATCGCAGATAGATGTAATCCCTGTAATCAATGCCTCCCAAGTCTGGAACCGTCTCAATATCAAAGGCTAAGGACCTCACCTGATCCCCCTCACTAATATAATTGTATTTCGGTGATGAGAGACTACGAGCTTGAAGTCAGCGAAAACACCTTCCTTTCGGGAAGGATGTGGCTCCTCAAGCTGAAGGCACCAGAGCTGGCACAGTCCGTAAAGGGTGGGCACTTCCTGATGCTTGAGGTCAGCAGAACCTATGATCCTATGGGGAGAAGGGCTTTTGCGGTCGGTG
>JALSTO010000145.1 GCA_026983685.1 Aquificaceae bacterium
CTCAGCCCTCCTAACGACGGGAGACTTCTGGAAGCTCGTTGACCTCTCTGACCTGCCGGTGCCTGCTGCGGCTGGAATAGTCAGGAGGCTTCTCTCAGAGGGAATACTCTTTATAAACGACAAGGAGGACATTCTTCTTACCCAGAAGGGGTACGACCTCGTGGCGGAGCTCGGTATAGAGCCCGTAGTTGATTACTCCTGTCAGGCTTGCGAGGGCAGGGGTGTGCCCTTCTACGGGGACAAGGAGCTTTACAGGACCTTCGTTGAACTTGCGAAGGACAGACCTAAGGCTATAAGGGACTACGACCAGGGCTCGGTTACACCTGAGACCACGGTATCAAGGGTTCTATTCATAGAGTCAAGGGGCGACCTGAAAGGGAAAGACATAATAGTAATGGGGGCGGAAGACGACCTGACCGGTCTTGCGGTTGCCCTCACGAGGAAGGCTAAGAGGGTCCTTGTCATAGACATAGACGAAAGGCTCATAGACTACGACAACAGGATATTTAAAGAGCTGGGTATAGACAATGCGGAGGCTATGGTCTGGGACCTCAGAAATCCCTTCGGGGAAGATATGCTCGGTCAGTTTGATGTCTTCATAACGGACCCACCGGAGACCTTTGCAGCCTTCAGGGCGTTCATAGGTAGGGGTATAGCCACCCTCAGGGACGAGGGGTGTGCAGGCTACTTCGGTCTTACCCTCAGGGACTCCTCCATATTCCGGTGGAAGGAGTTTCAGGAGACCCTCCTGAGCGAGTACGGGACTGTTATAACGGATATAGTTCAGGACTTTAACCACTACATGAACTGGGAGTACCATTCCGAAACGAAGGCAGCCCAGGTGGCTCCTGTGAAGAGGAATCCTCAGGATATATGGTACAGGTCCGCCTGGTACAGGATAGAGACACTGCCCGGCTTCAAGAGGTGGAATGAGCCCATATCTGACGAAGTCTTCTACCTTGACGAAGAAGGCTCTACTACTTAGCCTGTTCCTGATAGTAGGCTGGGTCTTCGGTAGAAGGGAGGGATACGAGCTTTACCTCCATCCCGAGCCTCTCTATGAAGAGATCCCCAGCGAACTTGAGCCTCTTGTAAACCTCAAAACCGTTGAGAGCTCTCGCCCAGATATATGGCCCGTCGTTGGCATAATAACCTCCGATTATGGATGGAGGAGGTTCCGTCGTGGAAGGGAATTTCATTCGGGAGTTGATATAGGAGCTCCTTACGGTAGCAAGGTGGTGGCGACTGCGGAGGGATACGTCCTCTTTGCTGGCTGGGTCAGGGGTTATGGGAACACTGTAGTTCTGTATCACGGCTATGGCTATGTGACCCTCTATGCCCACATGTCTTCGGTAGCTGTAAAAAGAGGGGAAAGGGTCTCAAAGAACAGGGTTATAGGTTATGTCGGTTCTTCGGGAAGAACTACCGGACCCCACCTTCACTACGAGGTCATCAAGTACGGCATAAGGCAAAACCCTATACTGTACCTTCCTTAAGCGAGCCCTCTCTGTCTGAGCTCGTCCTCGTATATTCTCCTGTACAGGAGATTCCACTCAGGTGTCCCTTCAAGAATATTCCTTGAGTACTGCCTTATTCTCTCCCTTACCCTCCTTTCAATCTCCTCCTCTTCACGGACCGCATCCCTTAGTATCTGGGCTATCCTTCTCCTTATGAAAGGGGGATCTTCGTATATCTCCACGCTTTCATCCTCCATTATGAGGTCCCTTATCATGTTGGCAACCTGATTCATCCGCTCTCTTCTGCCAACGTTTATCTTCATCTCCTCCGCAAGCTTAGTTTTTACAGCTCTGAAGGCTGTCCTGTAGTCAAGGTCAGTTTCCTCAAGGAGGTTCATCTTCTCCCTGAGTATCTCCTTGGTCTTCTCGTCCAATAGCCTCTCTTCCTCTTCCGCCTTTTTGAACACAGCTATTATCTTCTTCTTAAATAGCTCAGGATCATCAACTTCAATTATCCTCTCCCCGGTGAGCTCTTCAACTATCCTATCCGCAATCCTTTCAACCAGCCTCTCCGGAAGTTTCATTCGGTTTATTATAGCATATCAGAGGAAGCCCTCTAAAAGGCTACGGACTTCTTCTGTATAGTCTCCATCCTCCCTGTTTATGACCACAGCCTTCTCAACTCTCAGCGGTCCCGGCCTGTTCCTTATAGAGCTGACTATGGAAAGCCTCCCCTCCTTGCTGAGCTTTGGGTAAACAATACTTAGAAAGCGAGGAGGTAAGTTCTCATCTCTCATAAGTAGAAAAGCCTCGTAAAGCCTGAAGGAGGGAAGGATAAGGTTCAGATAGCCTCCGTCCCTCAGAAGGTAGGAAGAAGCCCTGATGAAGTCTCTCAGGGTCGTATCCTCCTCAAAGTGGGCATCCCTTCCTTTGACGCCGTATTCTATAGGATAAAAGGGTGGGTTAGTCAGGACCGCATCAAACTCGCCCCTTTTAAAGACTTCCTCTATCTTCCTCACATCTCCCGGGACTGGAAAGACCCTGTCCTCAACACCATTGAGCTTCACATTCTCCTTCAGGAGTCTCAGCATGTCCTGGTCTCTTTCAAGGGCGTGTACTGTGCAACCGAACTTCTTGGCTACGACCACGGATAGGAAGCCAAAGCCCGCCCCTAAGTCTGCTACTTTACTGCTCCTCTTTATACCCTTTAGCTTTGATAGGAAGACGATCAGGTCAACTGATATCCTGTGCTTCCGGGGTTGGAAAAACTTTACCTTTCCCCT
>JALSTO010000146.1 GCA_026983685.1 Aquificaceae bacterium
GAGTGGCTGGTAGAAATATGGTTGCGAGGACGGTAAAGACCTTGACAGCCTCATTCTGCCTTATAGTTATCAGACCGAGAAGTGAGTTCTGTATGCTATCTATCTTCTCCATGTAAAAGGAGGTGTAGTCAAGGAGTGTGTTGAGATCATCAAGGAGTATCTTTATCTCCCTCTTGGTCTGAGCGTTTATTAATGGACTTTTGAGAAAGCGAGAAAGTATCCTGACCTTTTCATTTATTGATTCCCTGAGGGTTATGTTTAGTTCGTCGTAGTAAGCTATATCCTTTATAAGCTCCTCCGACTGCTCAACGAATATCATCTTCCATATGTTCCTTATCCTCCTCCCTAAGACCTCAAGCCTGTCCCCTGTCCTGTCAACCTCAATGTTGAGTATCTCAGCGAAGAGGGATTCCGCGAACTGGATATAGCTCCTTTTCGTCTTCAGTCTGTTCAGAAATATCATCAGGGCGGGTATGTCCCTGTACCTGAGTGTGACAAAGTACCTCTCCCTTATGAAGAAGAACACCGGCTCAACGATTATCTCGTCCTTCTGCTGGATAACAAAGGACATGTTTATGTTTATAGCGTCCCCGACTTCGGTATATTTTGAGCTTATCTCTATATCCCCCATAACTTCTTTGGAGGGCATCTCAAAGTTTATGTTCTCCTTGAGCCAGCTTATCTCCTCTTCGTTTGGGTCAAGGACATCTATCCAGAGAATGCCCTTCTTCCTCGCCTCCTCAAACTCCTCCCTCTTGAAGTCGGAAAAGTATCTTCCCGATATTACGTAGAGATTTATCACACTATAATTTTAGAAAATCCCGTGGTGGAGGTGTATTATGAGAAGAGCCGGTCTCCTTGCAACTTTTGTTGTATCAGGATTCCTTCTACTTGCCTGTGCAAGTGAAGAGGAGAAAGCCTGCTATGGAGACGCAACTACGGAGCAGCTAAGGCAGATTTTAGCGGGAAAAGCTTTACTCACCAAATACGGGTTCTTTGGCCTTCTTGCTACCTCGAAGGCAAAAGAGAAGGAGCTAGAGAAGGAGCTTGAAGAGAACAAAAAGAAGGTTAGAATCCTCGACAAGTACAAAGGTATAAAGAAAGGACCAAATACTTATAAGTGCTCTGCCCTGTGGGCAATTCCTGCTGGGAAGGGAAAGGAGAAAAAGTATGTAGTTGAGTACACGGTTAAGTACTACAAAGGAAAGGAAGGTAAGGATGTGGTGAAGGTTCAAGCGGACAACTTTGAAGAAGTTGAGGATTAACTGAATCTATATTTCAAGCCTCGTTCCATAGGTGAAAGTATACAGAGAGTTACTTACAATGGTGCAATATGGGTTTATGTACCAGTCTCTCCACTATTACAGGAAGATACTCCTACTTCAACTTCACAAGTAATAAGCTCATCCTCTTCTAACCCTACTTGCATAAAATGGCGAATCCGTAAACTTGCCTTAGCTCATTCCCAAAGCTCCCTTATCTCCTCGGGGAGCTGTCTTATGACGTCTTCAACCTCGCCCCAAGTGACGTGTCTCTTTATAGCCCTGAAGACACCCTTTGTGAAAGCTTCAGCCTCATCCATATCCTTGATGTCCACATTGGGGATAAGACCGGGGTCGTTCATTACCCTCTGGAGGAACTCCTCCTTTTTCTTTATGCTCTTGTCGGGTCCTTTTGTGGGATCCCAGCCCTCACACCAGACCGCCTTGAAGACCATAGGTAGCTGGGCAACGAAGTCCTTTCCTTCCCTCGGGTCAAGCCTATCTCTGAGGGCATGAAGGACAGCCTTTGTTATCCTGTAAGCTTTAGACTCGTCCTCAACTCCTATCTCCTTCATGATGTCGTGAAGGAAATCATGCCCTTTGTGTACCCATTCTTCAAACAGTGCCATCTCTCCACCTCCCTTAATATGTAATTTATCTCTTCTTCCTCAGCCTTGCCACATTCCTTCTGTGCTGGGAGTAAGTTGTGCTGAAAAGGTGCCTTCTTGTTCTGGGATCAACTACAAAGTAAAGGTAGTTTACCTTTGCTGGCTCAAGGGCAGCCCTAAGGGAAGATAACCCAGGATTGCATATAGGCGTCGGCGGGAGACCGAAGTAAAGGTAGGTGTTGTATGGGTCGTCTATCTGAAGATGTTCTTTTGTGAGGATACCCTCCCACATACCTCTCCTCTTGAGGGCGTATATAACGGTAGGGTCTATCTGGAGCTTCATCCCCCTCTTGAGCCTGTTGTATATTACAGCAGATATGAGAGGCTTCTCATTTTCTCTGAAGGTCTCCTTCTCTATCATTGAGGCGACTGTAACCCATTCCTCAATCGTCAGGTTCTTTTGGGCAACCCTTGGTCTCAGTTCAACGGTCTTTTCAAGGAAGTTTCTGTACATAGTGTCTATAACCTTGAGGGGATGGGTGTTTTTTGAGAAGAAGTAGGTGTCGGGGAAGAGGAAGCCTTCCATGGTCGGAGTTGAGAGACCGTAGCTCTTCGGTGTGGTCTCGGAGGTTGCGTACTTTAAGAAATCTTCCTTCTTGCAGACCTTTTCCCTTTCAAGGAGCTCAGCTATGTCGTAGAGGTCGCTCCCCTCCACAACAACTATTCGGTGGAGCTTGTGAAGACCCTGTGAGAGCTTTCTGTAAACATCAAAGGGAGATATGTATCCGCTGAACTCATACTCCCCAGCCTCAAGCTTCTCCTTCTTGAGGGCATGGATTATCGCTATAGAGAGCCTG
>JALSTO010000147.1 GCA_026983685.1 Aquificaceae bacterium
GAGATAATAAGGGTGAACCTCACAGGGACCTTCCTAGTTACCCAGCTTGCGGTTAAGGACATGCTCAGAAAGAGGTGGGGAAGGATAATAAACATGTCCTCCGTAGTTGCCTTCATAGGTAACGTTGGACAGGCTAACTACTCCTCCGCAAAGGCAGGTCTGATAGGCTTTACAAAGACCCTTGCAAAGGAACTCGCCCCGAGGAACATAACTGTAAACGCTGTTGCTCCGGGTTTTATAGAGACGGACATGACTGAGGGTCTTCCCGAGGAGATAAAGCAGGGCTTCCTTTCCCAGATACCTATGAACAGGTTCGGAAAGGCTGAGGACGTTGCAAACGTGGTTCTTTTCTTGGCTTCGGACCTGTCAGGCTACATGACGGGTGAGGTAATTCATGTTAACGGAGGTCTTTTTTAATTAAATCCATTTACGGAGGTGAAGAAGATGGCTCTTGAGGACAGGATCAAGGAGATCATAGCGGATCAGCTCGGCGTGGAGCAGGAAAAGATAGTCCCCGAGGCGAAGTTTGTGGACGACCTCGGAGCGGACTCCTTGGACGTTGTTGAGCTGATAATGGCTTTTGAAGAGGAGTTCGGCATAGAGATACCCGACGAGGACGCAGAGAAGATACAGACGGTTGGGGACGTGATCAGCTACCTCAAGGAGAAGGTGGGTGAATGAGGAGACGGGTCGTCGTTACCGGTCTCGGGGCTGTTACCCCGATAGGCACGGGCGTTGATAAGTTCTGGAACAACCTTGTAAAGGGCGTAAGCGGTATAGATCGCATAAAGAGCTTTGACCCGGACGAGTTCGGTCTTTCGGTAAAGATCGCGGGAGAGGTAAAGAACTTTGACCCTATGAACTTCCTTGATAAAAAAGAAGCCTCCAGGCTTTCCCTGTTCGTTCACTATGCGGTTGCTGCAGCGGAAGAAGCCATAAAGGACAGCGGTATAAAGTCCGCTGGCTACGACCCCCTGAGAGTGGGAGTGATAATAGGGACGGGCATAGGCGGTCTAAGAGATATTGAGAGGGAGCACTCCGTGATAACCACCAAAGGAGCGAGGAGGGTCTCCCCATTTTTCATACCCTACGGCATTTCCAACATGGGAGCAGGCTACGTCGCCATAAGGCATGGCTTCAAGGGACCAAACTACTGCGTTGTCTCAGCCTGTGCTACAGGCAACCACTCCATAGGGGATGCCTTCAGGATGATTCAGGCTGGAGACATAGATGCCGCCATAGCCGGTGGTACGGAGGCTGCGGTCACGCCTCTTGGGGTTGCAGGCTTTGCGGTAATGCGGGCGCTCTCAACGAGGAACGACGAGCCCCAGAAAGCTTCAAGACCCTTTGATAGAGACAGGGACGGCTTTGTGATGGGAGAAGGGGCTGGAATTCTTGTTCTTGAGGAGTACGAGAGGGCAAAGGCGAGGGGTGCCAAGATATACGCTGAACTCGTTGGCTATGGTGCCACCGACGACGCCTATCACATAACAGCTCCCCACGAATGCGGTGAAGGTGCCTACGAGTGCATGAGGCTCGCCTTAGAAGACGCAGGACTCAACCCCAATGAGATAGATTACATCAATGCCCACGGAACCTCAACTCCTCTGAACGATAAGATAGAGACCCTTGCGATAAAACAGCTCTTCAAAGATCACGCTTACAAACTCAAGGTAAGCTCCAACAAGTCCATGATAGGGCATCTGCTCGGGGCTGCTGGGGCAGTTGAGGCTGTGGCTTCCGTTAAAACAGTTGAAACAGGAATTATTCCGCCAACGATAAATCTCGTGAACCCGGACCCGGAGTGCGACCTTGACTACGTTCCCAACGAGGCTGTTCAGATGGATGTGAGGGCTGTTCTCTCCAACTCCTTCGGCTTCGGCGGGACAAACGCCTGCCTTGTATTCAAGAAATGTGAGGATGTTTGAAGAGGTTGAACATCGTATAGGTTATACCTTCAAAAACAAAGACCTTCTGAAACAGGCTTTCACTCATATATCTTACGCCCGCGATGCGGGCATCCCTCACTACGAAACCCTTGAATTCCTTGGAGATGCCCTCCTCAACTTTCTGATAGTTGATCTCCTCGTTGAGTCCTTCCCGGAAAAGAGGGAAGGTGCCTTAGCTTCTTTGAAGGCGTACCTGATAAGCGAGGAGTTCTTCTGCGAGCTTGCCCGGGAGCTTGGACTTCCTGAGCACATACTCATGAGCAGAGGAAAAAAGAACGTATCCATAATAGGGGACGTCTTTGAAGCCCTCTGGGCAGCTGTATATGTGGACAGTGGGAGGGACTGCAACCTCGTGAAGGAGCTCTTTACGAGACTTTTTAAGGATAGGATACTTGAGACCATAAGGAGCAGGAAGGTAAAGAGGGATTACAAAACCCTTCTTCAGGAGATAACTCAGAAGAGGTGGAGGGAGAGACCTCTCTACAGGGTGATAAGCGTTGAGGGTCCGGAGCATGCCCGTATCTTCACCGTTGAGAGTTCAATAAGAGGTATGAGCGCAGTGGGAAAGGGCAAGAGCAAGAAGGAAGCTGAGCAGGAGGCGGCAAAGAAGCTCGTGGAGAAGCTCCAGAAAGAAGACATCCAAACCTGAGCCCGTCATTATCAACCTGGTTTGTGAAAAATCACTTGCATCAAGGGTTTTTATTTGTTAGCATTTCTTGAGACGGAGGTGTTAGTCTGCCACAAAAAATCAAGAAGCAGATAC
>JALSTO010000148.1 GCA_026983685.1 Aquificaceae bacterium
CGTGCCAAGGTCGGAGCAGGGAAGGGAGGAACTGATAGTTGGGCTGAGGGAAAAGGGCTACAGGGTTCATCCGCTGAACGTGTACCGCACCGTTGAGGTGAGCCACGAACCCGAGAGCTTCAGGTCTGTTGTTGAGGGTGGGGGCTTCCTCGTTTTTGCGAGCCCCTCCGCAGTCAGAAGCTTTTTTGCAAATATGCAAAGGTCGGGCATTGAAGCTTTGCAGAGTAATCTGGTGGTGGTTGCCATTGGCAAAACTACAAAAAAGGAGCTGGAAAAGTTCGGTGTGGTTCCGAAGGTAATCCCTGCGAAGCCGTTGATGGAGGAGGTTGCTGGTAAAATTCACGAGTTCTGGCAAGAAAATTGCTTAGCTTAAAGTTGATATGAAGCAGAGGACAATAAAGGAGAGGCTTGAGTTCACCGGTATAGGGATACATTCGGGAGAGAAGGCAAAGATAGTGCTTCACCCCGAGCCCGAGAACACGGGGATAGCTTTCTACAGGGAAGGCGTAAGGATAGCGGTAAGCCCCGCCAACGTTGTCAATACATTCCACTCTACAGACCTTGGCTCTGAAGGGGTAGTGGTCAGAACGGTTGAGCATCTTCTCGCAACCCTCCATCTTCTCGGAATAAGCAACCTCACCGTTGAGGTCATTGGTGGAAGTGAGATACCCATAATGGATGGAAGCGGATACTTTTTCTACAGGGAGCTAAAAGGCAAGGTGGTAAAGCAGTCAGAAGATGCGGAGGTTTTCCGTATTGATGAAGAGGTGAGGGTAAGCAGAGGGGACTCCTACATAGTTGCCCTTCCCTGTAGCTGTTTTGAGATAACCTATGAAGGAGAGTTCAGGGACTACCTTGGAAGGCAGAGATACACCTTTAAAGGGAACGTGAGGGACATAGTCTTAGCTCGGACCTTCTGCTTTGACCACGAGATAGAGCTGATAAAGAAGAACGGGCTGGGAAAGGGAGGAAGCCTTGAGAACACCTTAGTCATAGGCAGGGACGGTATATACAACAGAGGGGGACTCAGGTATCAGGATGAACCCGTGAGGCACAAGGTCTTTGACCTTGTCGGGGACCTATACCTTCTCGGAGCTTCTGTCAGGGGAAAGTTCATATCATACAAAGGCGGGCACACCCTCAACTACGAACTCGTAAAAGCCCTTTACTCAAGGTTGGTTATGAAGTAAAAGCCCCCGTTCGGGGGCTTCCTATCACCTTACGGGTCTGGGGGTTCTGTCCGTTGAAGCCGGCAGGACTGGTAGTTCAAGGGCGTGCTTTGGAACCTCTCCCTCAAGGGTCTTCAGGAAGGCGATTATGCTGTCAACCTCTTTATCCGAGAGCTTTTTCCCAAGCTGAACCTTTGCCATAATCTGAATAGCATCCTTCAGGTTCCATACTGACCCGTCGTGGAAGTAGGGATAGGTCTTGGTTACGTTCCTAAGGGAGGGAACCTTAAAGACGTAAAGGTCTTCCTCCTTGTGGGTGACTGCGAACCTTCCCACGTCCATGGGCATCGTTGGTTTTTCAAGGGTCACGTACTTTCTCGTCTCGTTCCAGTAGGATTCAACTATCCCGAATTTCACAAACATAGTACCACCAAGAGCCGGACCATTATGACAGCTTGCACATCCCGCCTTTATAAAGGTTCTCAGCCCTTCCTTCTCCTTATCGGTAAGGGCATCCGTATCACCCTTCAGGAACTGATCAAACCTTGAGGGCGTCATGAGTGTTCTCTCAAAGGCTGCTATAGCCTTTGCAACATTATCGTAGGTTAGAGGGTCTTTCTCCTTCGGGAAGGCTTTTTTAAAGAGCTTTACATACTCTGGTATGGACTTTAGCCTCTTCACAACCTCCTGGGGTGAATCCATAGCCATCTCAATTGGGTTGAGTATGGGTCCTTTCGCCTGCTCCTCCACATCCTTAGCCCTTCCGTCCCAGAACTGGGCTACATGAAGGGCAGCGTTCAGAGTCGTGGGAGCGTTCCTCGGTCCTATAGCCCACCTGTGGCCTACCGAGGTTGGTAGGTTATCAACTCCGTAAGTTGCAAGGTTGTGACAGGTGTTACAGCTTATCAAACCGCTCTTGGAGAGGCGTGGCTCGTAGTAGAGCATCTTCCCGAGCTTTACCTTCTGGGGAGTTACGGGGTTGTCTTTGCTCTCGGCCACTTTGGGCAAGGGTTTGAAGTACTTCCTCGCCTCCTCAAGTAGCTTGGCGTCCTCAGACTTTCCAGCACCCATGAGGAGGGTTCCACCGAGCACTGCGACCGCCGCAACAGCTATCCTCTTCATCGTTCCACCTCCTTATGCTTTTATTACAACATAATTATATACTAATTTGCGAATAATTTGCAGGTAGCTCTCTTTAACAATTAAAGATCCATGTGCCTCTCAATATCCATGATACGCCTTCTGTACTCCTCCTGGGATATCTCCCCCTTCATGAGGAGGTCTGTCAGGAACTTTATCTCCTTCTCCACCTCTTTCAGCTTCTTAACCTTGTCCTCAACCTTTCCCCCGAGGATGTTGTAGATAAAGTACTCCTCAACCTCATAGTGCTTCAGACTCCTGCGCAGGGTTGCGATATCCTTCTCAAGAAGAGCACCTTTTATTTTTTCAAGGAGGGCAAAGACCTGCTGGAGGTCCTTCTCCCTCTGTGCCTTTAGAAAAACCTGTCCCGTATCAATTATCTTTCCGACAACTG
>JALSTO010000149.1 GCA_026983685.1 Aquificaceae bacterium
CTATTATCCTCGTCGGTTCAGTGGCTTCCGGGAGTCCGAGGAGCTGTTTAAGGGACAGAACAGGAATTATCTCACCCCTGAGGTTTATAACACCGACGATGTAGCCCGGTGTGTAGGGAACTCTCACAGTTTCCATGATCTTTGAAATAGTCAGTATCTTCTTCAGGTTTATACCTATCAGCTCTCTCTCAAGGGAGAATCCGAGGAACTCCTCAACATCCGCAAGGGCTATCTCCCGCTTTGTTCCTTCCGCAGGAACTATGTCCGCCATAACACCACCTCACACAAGAGAAATAGACCTCATCTCCCTCCTGAGTATCCCATCAAGGTCAAGGATTAGAACTACCTTTCCATCTCCCGTTATGGTTGCTCCCGATATGCCCCGAACCTCACCTATTATCTTACCGAGGGGCTTGACAACCACCTCCTCATCGCCGAACAGGTCCTCAACTGTGAAGGCAACTTTCTGACTGCCCACCTGCGAGACTATAACGTAACCGACTCTGCTGTTCTCCATCTCAAGAGCCTCGCCGAGGTTTATCAGGGGTATGGTCAGCTCTCTCAGGATAAGAACCTCCTTTCCGGACACCGTGGTTATCTGGGCATCCTCTCCCTGAATTATCTCAAGCACCGAGTGTATAGGTATCGCAAAGAACTTTCCGTTCACGGACACAAGGAGAGAACGTATTATTCCCACAGTCAGCGGGAAGGAGAGGGTTATCTTTGTCCCCTTTCCCCTTTCAGTTTCTATGTCTATAGTTCCCCTGAAGGCGGTGACGGTGTTCATCACCACGTCCATTCCCACACCCCTTCCCGAGACCTGAGAGACCCCCTCCGCTGTTGAGAAGCCCGGATGGAATATCAGGAAGAGAACATCCTTCTCGGTCATCTTCTCAGCCCTGTCGGGGCTTATCAGACCCTTTTCAAGAGCCTTCTGCTTGACCTTTTCAATGTCTATTCCCCTCCCGTCGTCCGCTATCTCTATGAATATCCTGTCCCCATGATAGTAAGCGCTGAGTTTGACCGTTCCCTTCCTTGGCTTCCCGAGTCTTTCCCTCTCGTCAGGGGGCTCAATTCCGTGATCAACTGCGTTCCTTATAAGGTGTATGAGAGGCTCTTCCAGCTTCTCCAGAACCGTTTTATCCATCTCCGCATCTTCACCTTCAAGGACGAGCTCCACCTCCTTACCGAGCATCCTTGCGAGGTCTCTCACAACCCGCGGGAACTTCTGGAAGAGGCGCTTTACGGGTTGCATTCTCGTCTTCATAACCGCGAGCTGGAGGTCTCCGACTATCCTGTCCAGAGAGGACATGACGGTTTCAAGGTCATCAACGGTCTTTGACCTGTACTCTTCCTGAAGCCTCTGGAAAACCCTCAGGAGCCTGTTTCTCTCAAGGACGAGCTCACCCACAAGGTTCATGAGGTCCTCTATCTTGTTCACGTCTATCCTGAGGACCTTCTCCCCTTCTGTCTTGGGCTGGACCTTCTTCTCGGGCTTCTTCTCCTCCTTCGGGGGCTCCTTAACCTCCTCCTGTTTAGCCTCCGCCACCTCCTCAGCCTTCTCTATCCCCTTCTCCTCAACGGGCTCCTCGGTTTGGGGCTGGGAAGCTTCTCCCTTTGCCACGAGCCTGTCAAGGGCTTCTATCAGCTCGGTAGGTCTCTCATCGGGTGGAAGGAGTATCAGCTCTTCAAGTACCTCTTCTATGGGCTTTCCTTTAAGGTGGGAGAAGCCAAACCTGTCAAGAAGCTCTTCAAGGGATTCCTCCTTCTCTTCCTTCACAGTAGGGATGCCACCCTGCTGGAGCTCCCGAAGTTTCTTCACCAGATCGGAAGGGGTCTCTACATCCTCGCCAGCTTCATATCTCTGCAGGGCACTCCTTATGAAATCAACCGCTTCAAGGATGGCATCGTTTATCTCTGGCGTAAGGGTAAGTTCACCACTCCTGAGCTTACCCAAAACATCTTCCGCTGCGTGGGCAACTTCAACTATAGCGTTGAGTCCGAGGAAGCCGGCTCCTCCCTTTAAGGTGTGCATAGCCCTGAAGGTGGCATTCAGGAGCTCTTCGTTCTGGGGGTCCTTCTCAAGCTCAAGGAGGTTTTCCTCAACCTTCTGCAGGTTCTCCTCCGCTTCAACAACGAACTCGTTGAAGATCTCTCTCATATCATCGCTCATCATGCTTCTTCTCCTCTATGGGCGAGCTTGTCCACCATATCAAGGAGCTCCGCTGCATCAAACTTTACTATGAAGCCATCCGCATGGACCCTGAAAGCCCTTTGCCTGTTGGACTCATCGCTCAGGGTCGTGTTTACTATTACAGGGAGTCCCATGAACCCGGGTGTCTCCTTTATCTTCTTTGTGAGGGTGAGCCCGTCCATGTTCGGCATCTCTATATCGGTTATCACGAGCTGAATGTAGTCCGTTATCGGTCTGTTTTCGTTCTTAGCTCTTTCAAGGTATTCGTTGAGAGTGTTCCAAGCCTCAAGCCCATCTTCAGTCATGATCACCTTATGCCCCGCGGACTCAAGGATATCCTTTATTATCTTCCGTGCGATAGCGGAGTCCTCTGCTATGAGTATGGTGTATGTATATTTTTCCTCCTTCGCCTTCTCCTCAGCTTCAACCTCTCCAAAGACCTTAAGGAGTCCTATGTCGTGGAGTATCCCTTCAAAGTCAAGGATTATCAGAAGTCCGTCCTCCGTATCAACAACGCCCGTAATCCTCCCTCCCATCTTCTGGTTAAGGGTATCGGGTGCTTTCTTTATATCCCTCCAGCTTATCCTTCTTATCCTCTTTGCATCGTGGACTATAATGCCAACATTTTCTCTCAGAAATTCAAGGTGAAGAAGGAACTTCTTTCTCTCGGGAGGCTCCTCTATGCCCATCCACCGGGCAAGGCTCACGACGGGAATGAGCTTTCCTCTTATCTCCGCCATGCCCTCAACTTCAGGAGGCATGTTGGGAACCTTGGTTATTTTTGGCATACGCAGGACTTCCCTCACCTTAGCCACGTTAACCCCAAATATCCACTCGTAAACGCCTTCCTGCCTGTCTTCGTATATCCTGAAGTCAACGATCTCAAGCTCGTTCTTACCTGTCTCTAAGATATCCGGGAGTGCGTGGGGACTCTTTTCAGGACTCATTCCCCTCCTCCTTGAGAGCCTCGTTGAGCTTATCAACTATGTCCTTTATCTCCTTGGAGAGCTTGGAGGTATTGTCCGCAAGCTTCCTGAACTCCGAAGCAACAACCGCAAATCCCTTGCCCGACTCCCCGACCCTCGCAGCCTCTATCGCAGCGTTGAGGGCAAGCAGGTTTGATTGCTTTGCTATCTTCATCAGGCTCTCAGTAAGTCTTGAAAGCTCCTCCATATACTTATCGCACTCAACGTTCTTACCTTCCGCCATCGCCATCCTCCACGAAAATTATCTGCACTCTGACTTGAGCCTGTCAAGGTTCTCAACTATCTTAGAAGCTACCTCCTTAACCCTGAGAAGCTTCTGGGAGGCGGAATCAATATCACCCGCCTTCTTCAGCTCGTATATCTCCCTTGCAAGCTTGTGGAGCTCTATATGGGGCTGTTCTATGTCCTTAAAGCTCTGGAGGTGTCCGCACCTGTCTTTACCCACCGAGTAGTACCACTTGCCCAAGTAACACTGGGTATGGTCAACGAGCTCGGAGGGATCCATCTCAAGCTCGCCTTCCATAAATTTCAGAAGTTTGAGCTTCCACATGTTATGGGCTATCTTCGCCTTTTCTATACTGAAGGTATCCAGCTGAAAGCGCTGGATATCCTCAAGCAGGGATTTCAACTTCTCTATTGTGTCGTTGGATATCTGTCTGAGAAAGTCAGCCCTTTCTTTCTCCTCTTCTATAAGTCTGTTGAGTTCAACGACCGACTGGGCAAGCTGGTTTGCGGTGCTCGATTCCTCTTCCCCTGCTGTAGCAAGAGCTGATATCCTTTCCTCAACCTCGTTTATCTTCTCAGCCAGCTGAGATACAGCCTCGCTCGCCTTCTCAGAAGCTTCCATACCTGACTGGACGGTCTCAAGTATCTTGGAAATAAAGCTTACAGCCTTTGAGGTAGATTGCCCTATCCCTTCTATTATCTCTATTATGTCTTTTGTTGAGTCTGATGTCCTCTCCGCAAGCTTCCTCACCTCATCCGCAACAACCGCAAATCCTCTTCCCGCCTCCCCAGCCCTCGCTGCCTCTATCGCGGCATTCAGAGACAAGAGGCTCGTCTGCTCAGCTATGGAGTTTATAGTTCCGGTGATCTCACCTATCCTGTCCACAGAGCGTCTGAGTTCCTCTATGACCTCCGAGTACTTCTGAACGGAGTCGTATATGTACTTCATACTTTCTATGAGGTCATTCAGTATCCTGCTGTTCTCCCTGAAGGCGGAATACATGTTTTCCACGAGCTCCTTTGCTCCGACTATGTTCTCCGCATTCTGCCTGACTATCATAGAGAACTCTTCCGCTGACGTGGAAACAGTACTTATGTTGTTAAAGAGCTTATTGAGGTTCCTTTCAAGCCCGTAGGCGACGTCCGTAAGCATTATCGCTTTGTCAGTTAAATCCGAAGATGTCGTGTAGGTCTTATCAATCATGCTCTTAAGGTTACGAACGAGCTGGTTGAAGTTCCTATAAAGCTCTTCGTATTCCCCTTCTCTGACTTCAATCTCAAGGGTGAAGTCTCCTTTCCCGAGCTTTTCCATGGCTTTGGAAAGGTCCTCTATAACACCCTCCACAGCCTTAGCCCTTTCCACTATCTTTTTACGAACGAGCTCTTTTATTTGCGGGTAGAAATCTGACAGGTCCTTTGTTGGGTCAGGAATATCTATCTGGGTAATGTCAACATCCACATCTTTGAGGAAGTCAAAGAAGAAGGCATCAAATACACTCTGCATATCGTATAGGAATACCTTTGTTATGGCGCTGAGAGCTTTTGCCCTGAAGCCCGGCTTGAACCTGAAGGCCTTATAAAGATATTTGTTAACAAGCTCTATATAGATTGAGTAGCTACCTATATACCACTTCATAGGGAGGTCAAGGACGTTGTGAACACTTCCTATCCTGAGCCTTCTCTCAAAGTACGGGACTCCAAAATTTCCGCCCCTTCTTGCCTCTTCAAATATGTCCATAAAATACTGGAGCTGGGTTCTCTCTAACTGAGACCTCAAAGCCTCAAGGGATATACCCTTCCTCTTTGCAATCTTTTCCATAAAACTCCTCGTTTCGGGAAAACTGAACTGAACATCGTAAAATTCTTTAACTATAAGCGGTCCGTACTCTCTGGCCCATGAATAAAGCTTGGAAAGGGTGGCTACATCTTCAGCACCAAGACTCATGAACTCCCTACGGAGTCTGAGATTTTCTTCCGTTATCCCGTACATGACCATGGCTCAAGAACCTCCGCTGATGAGCTTTCTTCTTTAATTATAAACGGGCTCGCTTATAATTTTTTTAATGGCGGATGAGGATTTTCTCTCTCAGGAAGAGATAGATATGCTCCTCCAGAGCCTCGGCAAGGAGGAGGAAGAAAAAGAAGAGGAGGTAAGCTACAGGACCTTCAACATAGATGAGCTTGAGAGGATATCCCCGACGAGGCTTGTAAAACTTGAACAGGTTATAAATACCTGGATCGCAAACGCCACCCCCGAGCTGAGGGGAATGATATTCAACCTTGACAGCATCTCCCTTTCGGAGGTCAAGACGGAGAAGATATCTGACTTCGTCCTTCAGATACCCCTGCCCGCAGCGATAGCCCTTCTGAACGTGGAGGCTCTGGGAGGGAGGATGTACATGGTTATGGACACACGGCTCATATACACCGTGATAAGCATAATCTTCGGTGGTCCAGCCCAGCCCTACAAGGTTGAGGGAAAGAGCTTCACCAAGTTTGAGCTAAAGGTTATAAGTAACCTCGTTGATATACTCGTCAAGCATCTTAACAATGCGTGGTTAGAGCTCGTGGGTGAAGGAAGCATAGAGTTTGCGGGCTTTGAGGACAACCCGAGGAGGCTCATAACCGTCAGCAGGAACGAGATAGTAATAGTTGCTACCCTTAAGGTTGAGATAGAAGGCTTTCAGGGATACATATACCTTGCGATCCCCATGAAGACCATTGAACCCATAAGGGACATCCTCAGAACCGCAGAAACCGAGAGCAGTGATTTTAAAGATGTGATCTGGTCAAACCTTCTCTCAACTCCCGTTCTTCTTGAGGCTGTCCTCCCTGAGCTCAGCATGAGTGTGGGCGAGATCGTGGAACTCAAGGAGGGAGATGTGATAAACCTTGATACAAGAGCTACGGAGAGGGTCATTGTAAAGGCTTCCGGAGTTCCTGTATTTACAGGGATACTTGGGGAGTCAGAAGGTAAGAAGGCTGTTAAAATTAAGTCTTACGCGGACACCATCGTGAGGGGAACAGAATGAAGGAGCTTGAGGACATAATTAAGGAGCTTATCTCAAACGTAAAGGAGCTTGAGAGCGTAATAGAGGGGATAAAGAAGCCCGTCAGCGAAAGCTCCAGGCTTTTACCCGAAACCTCAAAGAACATAGAGGACGTTATGGTCTTCCTTGAGCAGACCTCCCACACGATAATGAACCTCCTTGAGAGGATAAGCAAGAACTCGGAAGAGATCGGAAAGGACGTTGACTTTCTTCTATCTCTGAATCCTATACCCAAGGTAAGAGAGAAGCTTGAATCCATAAAGAGCAGGAATCAGGACACCCAGAACACCCTCCTTGAGCTCTATACCCACATGTCCTTTCACGACCTTGCGGGTCAGCAACTCAAGCTCGTTATTGAAGCCCTTGACAGGGTGAGGAACACCCTCCTTGACATAATAGTATCCCATGTAACCGCCGGTAAAGATCTGAAGGAAGAGGAGGCAACAAAGATAAAGGGAAAGGTCAGCGAGCTTCTCTCTCAGGACAGGGTGTCTCAGGAAGATGTAGATAAACTACTTGAAGAATTTGGTATGTAGGAGGATGAGCCATGCCGATGCCCCCAGCGGACATAAGGATACTCGTGGTGGATGACATGAGCACCATGAGGAGGATAATAAAGACCATACTCAACCAGCTGGGCTACACAAACATTGATGAAGCGGAGAACGGGAAGCAGGCTCTCGCCAAGCTTAAAAACGAGAAGTACGATTTCGTCATAACCGACTGGAACATGCCCGAGATGGACGGGCTTTCCCTTGTAAAGGCTATAAGGAGTGATGAAGAGCTCAAGAGCTTGCCTGTCCTTATGGTAACCGCGGAGGCTAAGAAAGAAAACGTCATGGAAGCTCTCAAGGCTGGGGTGAACAACTACATAGTAAAGCCCTTTACACCCGAGGTTCTCAAAGAGAAGATGGAAAAGATATTCAAATGAGGTGGTGATATGTTCTGGGGAAACAAGGAGAGGCTGAGGGAGCTGGAGCAACAGCTTTCAAGGTGCAGGGAGGAGAACGTACTTCTCAAGGAGCTCCTGAATCTGATGGAGGAAGGCGTTGTCCTTTTAGAGGGTAAAAAGGTAGTCTTTGCCAACGAGAAGGCTTCAGGACTTCTGAAGGACAGAGACCTTGACAAGCTCCTTGAGGATGAGTCCATTGAGGTAATAGCCCACAGACCGAACTTCGTCGTATTCAAAGAAAGGAAAAAGGAAGAGAAGAAGGAAGATGAGCCCCGGGATAGAGGTGTAGAGGAGTGTCTTGCGGGTGTTGCGGGTCAGGTAGAGCCCATAGTTGAGGAGATGAGCAGGCTCTCCTCCCAGTCCGCAGCGAGCTTTACCGAGCTTGATGAGGTATTCAGGATAGTCACAAACGGCATAACGATAATTCAGGATATGAACGAAGCTGTCAAGAGAACTGAGGAATCCCTCAAAAAGGATATGAGTATAATAAGGGATCTTTCGGAGCAGTCCTCCGATATAGTCAGGATACTCTCCCTCATAAACGAGATATCCGAGCAGACGAATCTCCTCGCCCTGAACGCTGCCATTGAGGCAGCGAGAGCTGGGGAAGCTGGAAGGGGCTTCGCCGTTGTGGCGGACGAAGTGAGGAGGCTGGCTGGCAAAACTATGGAGTTTACAGAGAGCATAGATAAGGTTCTCAAAGAGATAGATAAGAAGGTAAACGATGCGAGACAGCACATAGAGGAGGTCGTCAAGGAAACAAGCCTCCAGCGGGACAAATCTTCTGACGTGGAGGAGCTCTTCTACCTCGTCCAGTACAGGATGGAAGCGCTGAAGGGCAAGTACGAGGAGGTCACCTCAAAACTTGAGGCTCTCATGAACGTTCTCAGGGACACCCAGAGAGCTTTAGAGAACAGGCTCCAGGGTGAGGGCTGATGAGCTCCTTCTGCAGAAAGGTCGTTGAGTTCATGTGTGAAGATAGACTCAACAGGTTTATATCCTCCTTCTACGAGCTTTACAAGGAATACAACCACATGGGGGAGGAGGCTTTCCTTAGGGAGTGGTTCTACAGGTCAATAATAAGGGAGCTAATAGGATACTTCCCCCCTTCTGTGCTCATGGACTCCTTTGAGGAAATAAAGGGCTCAAAGGGACACCTGCTAAGAACTTACGTTAAGACTTACTGGGAGTTCTGCAAAAACCCCAGAAGGCACCCCGTACGGGTTGAGGAGGCTATGAAGTTTTTTGGAATTGAAGAGCTCACAGAAAAGGAGCTTCAGCTCAGATACAGGAGGCTTGTAAAGAGATACCACCCCGACAGGATAGGTAAAAGCCCAGAGGCACACAGGATGATGGTGAAGATAAACTATTACTATCAGATACTCAGGAGGTACTTAAGTGATAGACGCGAGGAAGCTGTTCATATCTGGTAAGAGGTACAGGGGCTTTGCCCCTGTGGGTGAGACCTATATACCCGTAGCTTTCAGTATATATCCATTAGACGAGAAGGAGGTCAGGCTGAGGCACCTCTTTCCGAGCAGTGTCGTCGGAAAGATAGGTGAAGGCTCTGTTGTGTACGCCCTTGTGGAGGACGGGAAGAAGCTTGTCGCAGAGCTCAGGGTTCTGAAGGCTGAATCGGATGGAAAGTCTTTCACTGCGAGCGTTGATTACATAACCAAGGACAGGAGGGCTCTGCCAAGGGTGAGGGTTGAGGGTTTGCTTGAGATAGAGGTTGAGGTAAGGTGTGGTAGTGAAAGTTACAGAGGGAGATTACTTGATATAAGCATACAGTCCTTAGGTGTAAAAGTGGACAGAAGAGCACCCTGTAGCGAGTGCGAGTTGACCATGTCCTATGGAGGAAGAAAGATCAACCTCAGAGGAAGGGTGATCAGGTGTGATGATAACATTGCGGTGATTGAGACAGCTGGAGATAATCCTGATATGGTAAGCCTTCTTGGAAGGATATACTCGGACATATTCCTTAAGATCCAGAGAGGTTAGCCCTCCAAGAGCTTCCTGCCCTTCCCCTCCACTATCCGCAGACGGGCTCTCTCCACCGCAAGGGAGCCATCGGGCACATCCTTGCTCACCACAGAACCTCCCGCTACGTAGCTCATGTTCCCTACCCTTATAGGGGCTATCAGAAGGGAATTGCTCCCTATAAAAGCCCCTCTTCCTATGTAAGTTTTGTGCTTCTTTCTGCCGTCGTAGTTTGCGGTCACAACTCCCGCACCTATGTTCACGTCATCCTCAAGAACCGCATCACCTATGTAGGCAAGGTGCTTAGCCCTGACACCCTCACCGAGGGCGCTCTTCTTAACCTCAACGAAGTTGCCAACATGGCTTCCTTTCCCTATGCGGGAACCGTCCCTGACATGGGCGTGGGGTCCCACCCTTGCTCCCTCTTCAACCACGCTGTTCCTGATAACCGAATAGGGCTCAACTACTGCGGACTCTCCCACCTCCGAGTCCTCAATCACAGCTCCCGTCTCTATAACTGCGTTCCTACCTATCTTGGTCTTCCCCCTCAGATGCACGTTGGGAAATATCTCAACGTTTCTCTCTAAACTCACGTCGGGCTCTATCCATACGGTCTCGGGTATGTGGAAGGTTACACCTCTCTGCGCCCAGTACTTTATCAGTTTTAGCCTGAGTATATTCTCTGCAAAGCTCAGCTCCCAGCGGGTATTCACCCCCACTATCTCCGTGGGGTCCGAAGCCATGAAGCTTCTCACCTCGTATCCCTTCCCGGTCATGTAACCGATAACATCGGTAAGGTAAAGCTCACCCGTCCTTTCACTGGGCTTTATCTTGAAGAGGGCTTCCAAGAGGTAGGGTATATACAGGATATATACACCTCCGTTTACTTCCCTGATATTCCTCTCCTGCGCGGTGGCGTCCTTTTCCTCAACTATCTTTATTATCCTGTCGGTTCCCTCCTCCTTAAGGACTCTGCCGTAACCCGTAGGGTCCTGCAGAACCGAGGTAAGGACGACCCCCCCGAGTTTTACCTTCTCGTACTCTTCAACCATGAAGAGAAATCTCTGCATGTTCTTAAGGGTCTCGGAGCTCACGAGGGGGGAGTCACCGTTTATTATCAGAAGGTAGTCGTCGTCGTTCCTCCACCAGTCAACCGATGCCAGCACAGCGTCCGCAGTTCCGCCCTTGGGATTCTCCTGAAGGAAGTAGGCGTAATCCTCTCCAAAGGTCTCCTTTACCTCC
Organism: Aquificaceae bacterium; assembly: GCA_026983685.1. Classification (GTDB taxonomy): domain Bacteria; phylum Aquificota; class Aquificia; order Aquificales; family Aquificaceae; genus Hydrogenivirga. The sequence continues at coordinate 10,630 of JALSTO010000149.1, forward strand.
TGCGCTCCATGACCGACCACTATGGCTATGTCCTCTATACCTCCCCCCTTAACAGTGCTGAGGATATACCAGAGCATGGGTTTACCAAGAATCTCGTGAAGAACCTTCGGCTTTTCGCTTCTGAACCTTGTTCCAAGCCCTGCTGCAAGAACAACCGCCTTCATCCTTTACCTCTTTGAGTTTACTTATCCGTTTTAGCTCCCCCCTTTTCCCCCTCTATGGAGGAACGTATTGTCCATAAAAGATACGCCACAGAGCCAATCATGAATAACAAGCCGATGACAATAAAAACTTCCTTAATTCCCAGCTTCCCCAAAGTCAACCCTGATAGACCACCTATAAGTGCAAGGAAACCAGTAAACAACCAGCCTATTAACTTTTCGTAATAAGCTTTGCGTTCTTTAATTCCCTCTCCTTTCATCCTTCACTTCACCCCTTAGCGTCCCTTGCTACGCCTCTCTTTGAGCTGAGTATAAAGTCTATCAGAAGCTCTATATCCTCGTTGTCCTTGAACTCCCTCCTGAGCTCTTCTATCGCCTCCTTCCTCAGGATGCCACTTCTGAAGAGAAGCCTGTAGGCTTTCTTTATAGCGGATATCCTCTCCTTTGAGAAGCCCCTTCTCTCAAGACCGACGGTGTTAACACCGTAAAGATGGGCGTGCTGTCCCGAAGCTCTCGTGAAGGGAGGAATATCTAAGGAAACACCAGTAAGACCTCCCACCATAGCGTAGGGTCCTATCCTCGCCCACTGGTGAACCGCAGAGAGTCCACCTATGAAGGAATACTCCCCAACCTCCACATGACCTCCGAGGGTGGCACAGTTCGCCATTATCACGCCCTTTCCCACAACGCAGTCATGAGCTACATGGGAGTACGCCATGAGCATAACCTCGTCCCCTATCACCGTTTTCATCTTGTCTAACTTCGTCCCACGGTGGATCGTAACGTACTCCCTTATAAGGACCCTGTTCCCTATTAAGACCTCGCTCTCCTCTCCTTCGTACCTGAGGTGCTGGGGTTCTTCTCCTATAACCGCTCCATCGTATATCTTGCAGTTCTCCCCGATCTTAACCCTGCCCTTTATCGTGACCCTGTTTCCTATCTTTGTTCCCTTCCCTATCTCAATATCTCCCTCTATGACACAGAAGGCTCCGATCTCAACATCTTCAGCCAGCTTAACCCCTTTGCCAACTATAGCACTCGGATGTATCCTCATACCACCTCCTTTACAAGCTTCCTGAGCGTGTTAAGAGCCACCTGAGAGGAGAGAAACCTGTTTGGATTTCTCCCCATCCCGAATACCCTGACCTCAACTACCTCTACGTTTTTACAGAAAACACCTATGTAGGTAAGCCCTTCGGGCTTGTTTTCAGAACCCCCCGGACCCGCTATGCCGGTTATGGCGATCCCGCAGTCCGTTCTTAGCCTCTCTTTCAGACCTGAGAGCATCTCCCTGCAGGTCTCCTCCGACACCGCTCCAAAGCGTGAGAGGGTCTCCTCCCTGACGCCGAGGAGCTTTGTCTTTAGCTCATTGGAATAGACCACAACTCCCCCAATGAAGTAATCGGAGCTACCGGGGACATTGACTATCCTTGCGGAAAGAAGCCCGGCGGTACAGCTCTCCGCTGTGCTGAGAGTAAGTCCCTTTTCCTTAAGTAGCTCGCCTACAACCTCTTCAAGGCTCTTACCCGTTGAATAGACGAAGTCACCGAGCTCCTCTTTTGCCCTCTCCCAGTCCTCCCTTTTTTGAAACAGGATATCAACACCCGCAAGGGTTCTTTCAACTCTAAAATCAAGTCCCCTC
>JALSTO010000150.1 GCA_026983685.1 Aquificaceae bacterium
CTTACGGGTTATTCCGATGAGGCTATAGCCAAGGCGATAGAGATTATAGAAAGCATCATAAAGGACGTTGAGGTGGGAAAGATTTACGAGGGGACGGTGACGAGGGTTGAGCCTTACGGAGTATTCGTTGAGATACTTCCCGGCAAGATAGGTCTCCTTCACGTTTCCAAGATGGCACAACCCGTGAGGCACGCGGGAGACAAGTACAGCGTCGGAGATGTCCTCAAGGTAAAGGTCCTTGAGGTTGATGAGATGGGAAGACCGAAGCTGACCACTGTGGGGCTTGATGGGGAGAAGGCTCCAGAGGTCAAGGTTGGAGAGGTTTATGAAGGGACGGTGACGAGGGTTGAACCTTACGGAGTATTCGTTGAGATACTTCCCGGCAAGATAGGTCTCCTTCACGTTGAGAACATGAAAGAGAGGATCAGGAACGCAAAGGAAAGGTTCTCCGTAGGTCAGAGAATAAAGGTGAAGGTCTTTGATATAGATGAGAAGGGAAGGCTGAAGCTGACCGACAGGTTGGACTAAGATGGTCAGGGTGAGGGTAAAGAGACTACCCCACGGGGAGGGTATAGAGATTCCCTCCTACGCTACAGAACACTCCGCGGGGCTTGACCTCAGAGCCGCAGTGGACGAAACTATAACTCTGAAGCCCATGGAAAGAGCCCTTATCCCTACGGGCTTCATCTTTGAGATACCCGAAGGCTATGAAGGGCAGGTAAGACCGAGGAGCGGTTTAGCTCTCAAGAAGGGTATAACTGTCCTTAACTCTCCGGGCACCATAGATGCGGACTACAGAGGAGAGGTCAAGGTGCTCCTGATAAACCTCGGGAAGGAGGAGGTTGTTATAAAGAGAGGTGATAGGATAGCCCAGCTGATCGTGGCTCCTGTGAGCAGGGTTGAGCTGGTTGAGGTTGAGGAGGTGAGCACGACCGCCCGTGGGGGCGGTGGCTTCGGAAGTACGGGTGTTGGCTGATCACTTCCTCTTCACGTAATCGGTAAATACGAAGTCCTTTTTAGCAACGGACTGGTGACAGCTGAAGCATTGCATGTAGTCCTTTGCACTCTTTCCAAAGACCTTGTACCTCTTAGCTTTGGCATCATACACGAACCTGGCAAAGCCCCAACCTGCTGAGTCCTTGAACCTCTTTGAGTCCTTAATCATGAACTCAACCCTCTGGATAACGTTGGGCTCCAAGGAGGCTGGGAATGCGGGGTTCTTCTTAAGACTGTAGCCTATCTTCACAAGGATCGCTCCCTCGGGGAACTTCTGTCCGTTGAGGGGTACTCCCCTCTTGTACGCCTTTACCGCTATATCGTTCCCTATTATGTATCTGAGCTCGTTCTTGTCCGTCCTGAAGTGAGTGGCTACCACGTGCCAGTTTTCGTAGCCCTTTATGAGACCAAACTTCAGACCCGTCGGAGCCTCAAGGTCCCAATCTCCTGCAAAAGCCACGGCTCCAACGCCTAAGGACAGAAGAAGTTTTCTCATCCTTTACACCTCCCTTTGGATTTGCTTACAATATCTGCCCCTAACTTGAAATTTTCTTGAACTTCTCTTGAAAAGATTTCAAAATTTCCAGTGATGAGAGAAAAGATATTGATAGTTGAAGACGATCCCCTGATAGCGGACATGGTCAAGCGTTACCTTGAGAGGGAAGGCTATAGGGTTCACTGGGAGAGCTGTGGAAAGGAAGCGATAAGAAGCTTTGCAAGCCTGAAGCCTGATCTTCTCATCCTTGACCTGATGCTCCCAGATATGGACGGCTTTGAGCTCTGCAGGCTCCTTTCAAGGGAGAGGGTGATGATACTGATACTCACAGCCAAAGACAGCGATGAGGACAAGATAGTCGGTCTTGAGCTCGGTGCGGACGATTATCTCACCAAGCCCTTTAACATGAGGGAGCTCGTGGCAAGGGTGAAGGCACTCCTTCGGAGGAGGGATAAGTTCCTTCATGATGGAGAGACGCTCCGCGTGGGTGAGTTTGAGGTAAGAAACGGAGAGAGGAGGATATACCTGAAGGGAAAGCCTCTTGACCTCACACCCAAGGAGTTTCTTATCCTGAGAAAGTTCCTCTCAAACAGGGGTAGGGTTCTATCCCGTCAGGAGCTCGCCAACGAGATATACGAGAGAGAGCCACCCGACTACGAGAGGATAATTGACACCTACGTATACAGGATAAGGACGAAGCTCCTTGAGATTGACAAAGCTTCCTCTGAGAGGATAAAAACCGTAAGGGGGTTTGGCTATAGGTTTGAGTAGGGTCTCCTTCTTCACCGCTCTCTTTCTGCTCCTGTTCCTGACCTACCTGGTGGTCTCTGGTCTGATAGCCTTCTTCACCGTGAAGATAGTAGGCATACCCATAGGCAGGAAGATGTTCACAAAGATAGTCCTCAGCATAATCGCCTTTATCCCCCTCTACGTCCTCTTAGCTTACGCCACCTCCAGATTTATAAGCAGGGATCTCCTCAGACTTGAGGAAAGGGTGAGGAAGCTCCCCTTCTCAGGAGAGGCTCCGGGAAGCTGGCTCTCGGAGATACATAGGCTCGGGGAGGTTATAAACCTCCAGTCTGAAAGGATAAAGGACATGATAAACGCCCAGAGGTTCATGCTCTACCGCATAACCCATGACCTCAAGACTCCTATAACCAACCTCAGGAACGTCCTTACTGCCATTAAGGAAGGTGTGATAGGGG
>JALSTO010000151.1 GCA_026983685.1 Aquificaceae bacterium
AAGGGATAAAGATTCCTATATCCGCTTTACGGGACAATCCCGAGGTTATCTGGACTATGTAGTCTTGCTGATAGGAGCCGTCGTAGTATTTGAAGTAGGCAATGTCCGTTTCAAGCTCAAAGCCAAACCTCTTTCCAACGGTGCCGGTATCCTCACCCGAAAAGGGGTAGTAGGCGAAGGAGAGTCCACTCAGGAGGGAGGGGAGCACAAACCTGAGATGAGATTTCATTTTTTAATCAGGCGACCTCTATGAACTTGGCGAGGTCCCTGTCAAGTATAAGCCTTGAGTTGTTAAGTCTCAGAAGGAAGACCCTTCCGTTGCTCAGGAGGAGCTTAGCTCTCCTTCCCTCCTTGAGACCCATAGCCTGTAGCTTCCTAAGAACAGGGTTATCCTTATCCCTTATCTCCTTTACTGTGAACTCCTGCCCGGGCTGAAGTGCCTCCATGTCCATCTTCACATCCTCCTCTACGACTGAAATTAAGATACAATCTCAAAATCTTCCTGTCAAGGGGAAAGACTCACATTTATATTTTGGACTCACTCAATCATGTAACCGAAGGTCCTCACGAGCTCGGGTCTTCTCCTCCAGTCGGGCTTTACCTTCACCCACAGCTCAAGATATACCTTCCTCTGGGTGAGGAGCTCAAGCTCTTCCCTCGCCATCTTCCCTATCTGTTTAAGCCTCTGTCCCTTCTTCCCTATTATGATGGGCTTGAGGCTCTCCCTGTCCACGACTATCTCACCCTTTATAACGAGGACGTTAGGGTCCGCATCTCCCGGCTTTATCTCGTTTATAACGACCGCTACCGCGGTGGGAACCTCCTCCCTCGTAAGGAGCATAACCTTTTCCCTTATTATCTCCGCTGCAAGAAGTCTGAGGGGAAGGTCGGTTATCATGTCCTCGGGGAAGAGGGGCTCACCTTCGGGCAGGTACTTGAGAATAACCTTCTCAAGCTCATCAAGGTTTGCTCCCTTCAGGGCACTTATCGGGACTATTTCTTTAAACTCTGGGTGCCTCTTGTGGAGCTCCTCAATCAGGGGCAGAACTTTCTCGGGGGGTCCGATCTTATCTATCTTGTTTATAACCAGGATTATGGGCTTTTCCTCCGATAAGGGCTTCAGGTAGCTCTGGAATACCTCCTCGTCCCTTCTCTTCCAGCCCTCCTGGGCATCGATCAGGAAGAGTATCAGGTCCGCATCCTCAAGGCTCTGCTTAGCCATCTGGAGCATTGACTTCCCGAGGACGTCAGAGCCCTTCGGCTGGTATATTCCGGGTGTATCAAGGAAGACTATCTGGGCTGTTTCAGGTATGTTCTTGACACCGAGAACCCTTATCCTTGTTGTCCCCGGCTTAGGAGTCACTATTGAGACCTTCCTCCCCAGCATGTTGTTCAGGAGGGTTGACTTGCCTACGTTGGGCTTTCCCACTATGGTGACGTATCCTACCTTCATAAGGATTTAGCCTCCTCTATAAACCTCTTGAGTTTTATTTTATCCTTCACGCCCGGCTCGGACTCCACACCGGAGGAAACATCAACCGCATAGGGTTTAACCTCGGAGACAGCCTTCTTTACGTTCTCCGGATTTAAGCCACCCGATAGAAAGAGTTTGAAACCCTTCCCGACCACCTCCTTGGCTATCTCCCAGTTGAAGCTCTTCCCGGTCCCTCCGTAGGACTTCTCCGAGTACGTGTCCAGGAGCACGGCGTAGCCGTCCTTCCAGCCCTCATCTATGTTGGGAACCTTCTTCCTGACCCTGAAAGCTTTTATCACCCTGTCCAGACCGACCTCCTTTGCCACAGTTATGCTCTCTTCCCCGTGGAGCTGAACGAGCTCAAAGCCTTCATCAAGAACCCTGAGGACTTCGTCCCTGCTCGGGTTTACCATCACCGCAACCCTTTTGGCGCCCTTTGTCTCTCTGATTATCTCCCTTCTGAGCTCCGGCGGGGCAAACCTTGGACTCTTCGGGTAGAGGATGATACCTATGTAGTCCGCACCGAGCTCAAGGGCGTAGAGGGCGTCCTCAACCCTCTTTATACCGCAGACCTTTACCTTTACCATCTTGAATCTTTATCATCCTTTAATATAACCCGGGTTGCCACCCGCTTGACATTCAGGAGATTTCAAAAGAACATATAGGTATGGTCTTTGAGAGAGCAAAAGGGCTTGTCAGGAAGGTTACCCTTGAGCTTGTCTATGAAGTGGTTGACGAAAGGACCAAGGAGATAATCCAGAAAATAGAAGAGCTTGAGAGGAAAAGGGAAGAGGACTTCAAGTACCTGAACCAGAAGATAGACAATCAGACAGGTCAGCTGAGGGGAGAAATAAACCAGCTTAGGCAAGAGGTTAAGGAAGAAACGGGACAGCTCAGGCAGGAGATGGGACAGCTCAGGCAAGAGATGGCTCAGCTAAGGGGTGAAATAAAAAGACTTGATGAAAAGATAGACAATCAGACTGCTCAGCTCAGGGGTGAGATGGGTCAGCTCAGACAGGAGATAACTCAGATAAACCACAGGATAGACACTGTAATTCAGATGCTCTCGGAAGTCCTTAGAAAGTGATCCGCAAGCTGTTTCGCTAACACCTTTTCAGAGCTTTCTCAAGCATCCTGACCATACCCTCGTAGTGGGTTCCCTTCCAGAAGACTGAGCCACACTTCGGGCATAGGGTAAAGTC
>JALSTO010000152.1 GCA_026983685.1 Aquificaceae bacterium
CTACTTTGCGGTCTCCAAGCTCAAGCCAGCTCTCGGATACGACGATGCCCTTGATGTTTTCGGGATACACGGCGTAGCTGGTATAATCGGAGCCATCCTCACGGGAGTTTTTGCAGACCCGGCGGTAAACGGCAGTGCAGGACTCCTCTACGGAAATCCCAAGCAGGTGCTCATTCAGGTTGAAGGTGTTATAGCCACGCTCGTTTACTCGGGAGTCCTGACAGCAATAATAGTGTTCGTAGCCAAAGCCCTGACGGGTCTCAGGGTCAAAGAAGAGGAGGAGATAGAAGGTCTTGACGGCACCCAGCATGGAGAGAGTGCCTACAACCTGTGATGAGAGGAGGCTCAGTCCTCCGCTCCGCTTTTTTTCTTTTTGAAAACGTGAAGGAGGTAAGAGATATGAAGAAAAAGTTGCTCGCCTTAGCAGTCTTTGCAGTTGGAGCTTCCGCTTTCGCAGAGGAGAAGAGCTTTACGCTGAAGCTCTCCCAACCCCTTGAGCTTTACGGAGGAGTAAGTGCGGGCTACTTCTTTACGACTAACGAAGGGAGTAAGGACAGCGATGATGCCTTTCAGCTCACGAACGCCCTCGTAGGTCTTAAGGGAGAGGTAGGAGATTCTATCAAGCTCGGCTTTGACCTTGCTGTGGGTCAGAGCTTTCAGGGAACCATTGATGCTCCTCTCTCAGGCTCCTCAGCCTATACTGACACCTTCGGTGTTGTCTGGGGCTACCTTACCCTCAAGCCTATGGAGAAGCTCTCCCTTGATGCGGGTGTTCTCACTACCAATGTAGGGTACGAGCTTGCGGACACTTACTCAAATCCCAACATAACCTTCGGAGAGGTCTGGTGGGCACAGCCCTTCATATACCCCGGTGCAAGAGCAACCTTTGACCTTACAGACAAGGTAAGCCTTTATGCGGAGTACAACAAGCAGTTCAATGGAGACAACTTCGCCTTAGGCTCCCTCGGTGAGCTCGGACCGGTGAGCTACGGGATCACCTACTTTGATTACAACGACACCGATAGCAGTGGAACTAACAAAAATCTTGTTGACGTGGTCCTCGGGATGAATGCGGGAAGCATAGATTTAGGTCTGAACTTTGATTACCAGTGGCTTGACGATTCAGCGAAATCTCCCGGTCAGGATGACAGTGCCTACGGGGTAGCTCTGTATATAACACCCAACCTCGGTCAGCTCTCCGTTCCTGTGAGGCTTGAGTACTTTGACAGCGGAACAAGCGGAATATATCTGGATAATAAAGGATACACCCTCACCATAACCCCCACACTCAAACCCACAGAAAATACCTTCGTCAGGGGTGAGGTTGCCTATATATCAACGGACAACAAAGTTTTCAAGGGCGGTACAAAAGACAACAAAACCACCCTTGCGGTGGAGCTCGGGTTTACATTCTAAGCCCTGCACCCTGTATGCCGGCTTTCGCCCCTCCGGGGGCGCTTTTTAATTAGACTTTCCGTTTCCGAGAGCTTCCCACTCCTCAGGTGTCAGAACGCTTACGAGCTTTTTCTTCTTCCTGTTTTCAAAGAGAACGTATCCATCCGTCAGGGCAAAGAGGGTAAAGTCGGAGCCCATGCCAACGTTCTTACCCGGGTATATCCTGGTACCCCTCTGCCTGACGAGTATGTTTCCAGCCTTTACGAATTGACCCCCGTACCTCTTTACACCGAGCCTTTTAGAATGACTATCCCTTCCGTTCCTCGTAGAACCACCGCTCGCCTTGGAAGCCATCTCAAACCTCCTTAATATCTTTAATTAATACCTCGGTGTAGGGCTGTCTATGACCCTTCCATCTCTTGTAGTTCTTCTTAGGCTTGTACTTAAAGACGGTAACCTTCTTACCTTTGCGGTGGGAAAGAACCTCCGCAACAACCTTGCCCTTGTAGAACTCAACCGTCCCATCGTCCTTTCTTATCATCAGGGGCTCAAACTCAATCGTTGAGCCCTCTTCAGCCTTGAGCTTCTCAACCCTCAGTTTCATTCCGGGCTCAACCCTGTACTGTTTTCCGCCCGTCTTTATAACCGCATACATCTCTTACCTCCTGCTCAAGAGACAGAAATTATACCACAGGGTGATAAAATAGAGCAGGCATGGAAAAGGTGTGGGAAGCTCATGGTCTATCGGAAGAGGAATTCAGGCGAATAGTTTCTTATCTTGGCAGGGAGCCTAACAATGTTGAGCTCGGCGTTCTGGGGGCGCTCTGGTCTGAGCACTGCTCCTACAAGTCTTCAAGGGTTGTTCTGAGAAAGTTCCCCACAAAGGCGGAGTGGGTGATTCAGGGACCCGGAGAGAACGCAGGCGTGGTTGAGATAGACGATAAGGTCTGGGTAGCCTTCAAGATTGAGAGTCACAACCATCCCTCCTTCATAGAGCCTTTCAACGGAGCTGCAACGGGGGTAGGCGGGATAATAAGGGACATACTTTCAATGGGGGCAAGACCGATAGCTCTCGCTGACTCCCTCAGGTTCGGAGAACTTACAGATCCCAGAACGAGATACCTCGTGAAGGGTGTTGTAAGGGGCATAAGCTCCTACGGAAACTCAATAGGCGTGCCTACCATCGCCGGTGAGACCTTCTTTGAAGACTCTTACAGGACTAACCCACTCGTTAATGCCTTCTGCCTCGGGATAATGCCC
>JALSTO010000153.1 GCA_026983685.1 Aquificaceae bacterium
TTCAGGACAGCGGACGTGACGGGTACGGTGGTGAAGTTGCCAGAGGGAGTGGAGATGGTGATGCCTGGGGACAACGTAGAGCTTGAGGTAGAGCTTATAGCACCAGTTGCTATGGAAGAGGGGCTCAGGTTTGCTATAAGGGAAGGTGGAAGGACTGTAGGTGCAGGTGTTGTTACCAAAATCCTGGATTGAGGAGTAGGATATGGAGCAGGACAAGATAAGGATAAGACTTAGGGCTTTTGACCACAAGCTCTTGGACGAGTCCGTTAAGAAGATAATAGATACGGTAAAGAGGACCGGTGGAGTGATAAAGGGTCCAATACCTATGCCTACAAGGGTCAGGAAGTGGTGTGTGCTCAGGTCCCCCCACAAGTTTGAGCAGTCAAGGGAACACTTTGAGATAAGGGAACATGCAAGGATACTTGATATAACGAGGGTTACCCCTCAGACGATAGAGGCTCTTATGGAGATAAACCTGCCAGCAGGTGTTGATGTTGAGGTCAAGATGAGAGGTTGATGATATGGGTATCGGTGTTATAGGAAGAAAGCTTGGCATGACGAGGGTCTTCGCTCCCGATGGAACTGCCATTCCCGTTACGGTCATACAAGTTCCCACAAACTACGTTGTTCAGGTAAAAACTCCTGAAAAGGACGGCTATTCTGCGGTTCAGGTGGGAGCCTTTGATGCGAAGGAAAAGCACCTGACAAAGCCACTTATAGGGCATTTCTCCAAGAAGGGCATCAAACTGCTCAGGTACCTCAAGGAGTTCAGAGTTGAAGACCCCCAGGAATATCAGGAGGGGCAGGAGCTGAAGCTTGAAGAGGTATTCAGCCCCGGTGAGCTCGTTGACGTTGTGGGAACTTCCAAGGGAAGGGGTTTCGCGGGTACCATGAAGAGATGGGATTTCGGAGGCTTTCCTAAGTCTCACGGTCACAGATACCACAGGGCTGTTGGCTCCATAGGAAACAGGACAGATCCCGGAAGAGTATGGAAGGGAAAGAAGATGGCAGGTCACTGGGGAGCGGAAAAGGTTAGGGTTCAGTCCCTTGTGGTCGTTGATGTCATTCCCGAAGAGGGAGTGCTCCTCCTGAAGGGTTCCGTTCCGGGACCAATTAAGGGAATGCTTTATATAGAGAAGTCAAGGATAGCGAGCAGGAAGAAGCAGCAGCTGAAGCAGAAGAGAATAAAGCCTCTCATTGAGAGTCTCACAGGTGCGGGAGCGCAGTCATGAAGATAGGAAGGATAGAGGTCAAGGACGAGGTCTTCGGGGTTAAGGTGAAGAAGCACGTCCTCTGGGAAGTGGTCAAATGGCAACTTGCTTCAAGGAGGCAGGGAACTCACTCAACCAAGACCAGAGGAGAGGTAAACTACAGTGGAAGGAAGCTCCTACCCCAGAAGGGAACAGGTAACGCAAGGCATGGAGATAGGGGCGCAAACATACTTGTCGGCGGAGGTGTGGCTCACGGACCAAAGCCCAGAGATTACTCCTATCAGCTTCCCAAGAAGGTCAGGAAGCTTGCCCTTAAGATGGCTCTCTCCGACAAGGCTCAGGGTAAGAACATCATCATAGTTGATAAGATAGACATTGGAGACAAACCCAAAACCAAGAAGGCTATAGAGTTCCTCAAATCCAAGAAGATTGAATCCCAGAAGGTTCTGATAATCACTCCGGAGAAAAATGAGCTCCTTTACAGGTCTTTTAGAAACCTTCCCAATGCGAAGGTCCTCCCTGTTGATGGCTTGAACGTCTATGACATACTCTGGAGCGATAAGCTCGTTCTCATAAAAGATTCTCTTGAAGGAATCTACAAGAGGGTAGAGGCATGAGTCAGAGAAGACCTTACGAGATAATCATAAGACCCGTTATAACCGAGAAGAGCAACAGGTTGATGGAGGACCTGAACAAGTACACCTTTGAGGTAGCTTTAGACGCTTCCAAGGGAGAGATAAAGAACGCTGTGCAGGAGCTTTTCGGAGTCAAGGTCAAGAAGGTTAACACCGTTATAGTGAAGCCCAAGAAGAAGAGGGTTATAGGAAGGTTCAGGCAGTATGGGACTACGAAGAAGTGGAAGAAAGCCATAGTAACCCTTGAACCGGGTGAGAGCATAGACCTTCTTAACTTTGCAACCTGAGAGGAGTGAGAGATGGGTGTTAGAAAGCTTAAGCCTACCACCAACGGGACGAGGCATGCGGTTCTGTATGACTTTGCGGAGATAACGAAGAAGGAGCCCGAGAAGTCCCTTACCTTCTTCTGGCACAGGGCTAAGGGCAGGTCAAGACAGCAGGGTAAGATAACGGTAAGGCACAGGGGTGGAGGGCACAAGAAGCTCTACAGGCTGATAGACTTCAAGAGGGACAAGAGCCTCGTGCCCGCAAAGGTCGCCGCTATAGAGTACGACCCCTTCAGAAGTGCAAGGATAGCCCTTCTTCACTACGCTGACGGTGAGAAGAGGTATATCCTCTGGCCCGAGGGTCTGAAGGTCGGAGACAGGGTAATGTCAATAAGCTACGAAGATGCTTCCGCTGGAAAGGAGCTTCCCGAGATCAAGCCCGGAAATGCCCTTCCCCTCAAGTTCATACCAGTTGGAACTATAGTCCATAACATAGAGCTCACGCCGGGTAAGGGCGGACAGCTCGTTAGATCCGCAGGTA
>JALSTO010000154.1 GCA_026983685.1 Aquificaceae bacterium
CGAGGGGTGGCTCGGGATCGGCGGTAACGCCGGTAAGCTCCTGATACCCGTGCTGGGTTCCGCCTTTGCCATATTGCTCATGCCAGCTTCCTTCAAGAGGGTCTTTCTTGAGAGGGACACGTGGGTAATGATGCTTGCCTACTCTGTTACCTTCGGTGGCTTTGTGGGCATGTCCTCCTACGTAGCGATGCTCATGAGGGACGTTTACGGGATTTCAAAGGTTGAGGCGGGTATGCTCATGTCCCTCTTCGCCTTCACCGGGGCGATGATAAGACCCTTGGGGGGCTACATAGCGGACAGGATCAGCGGGGCAACAGCCCTCCTCTACTTCCTCGGAGGCATAGGTCTGGTCAATCTGCTCTTCTTTCTCTTCGTTCCACCCCTTATCCTTGGGGTGCTTCTGTTCTTAATCCTCTATATTTTCTACGGACTCGGGAACGGAGCGGTTTTCCAGCTCGTTCCCCACAGGTGGCCCCACCAGACGGGTCTCATGACCGGGATAATAGGCGCTGCGGGAGGCATAGGAGGGTTCTACCTGCCAACGGTCAACGGGATGGTCTTTGAGGCAACGGGCACCTACTCCTTAGCCTTTGCCCTCTTCGGGAGCATAGCCTTAGTCTGCCTGGTCCTTGTGAAGCTCCTTCACGCAAAGTGGATGGAGTGGGCTTACGTGAGGTACGACTACGAGAAGGAGAAGCTCTCTGGTATTGATCCGAAGAGTGGAAGGGTTGTCATGGAGCTTGCGGGATGAGTAGTTTCCAGTGTCCTTACTGCGGTGTAGGTTGTGGGCTTTACATAGACGAGAGGGGAAGGGTCAGGGGTGATTACGAACACCCTGCCAACGGAGGGGATCTGTGCAAGAAGCCCCTTTACCTACCCAAGGTCTTTGAGACCGGAAGGATAGGCAAGCCCGCCTTAAGGCAGGAGAGAGGTCTTAGTGAGGTAAGCTGGGAAGAAGCCTACAGGGTACTTACAGAAAAGTTAAAGGTGCTCAAGCCCGAAGAGCTGTACTTTTATGTCTCCGGTCAGCTCCTAACCGAGGACGTTTACGTAATCAACAAGCTCGTAAAGGGCTTCCTGAAGACCAACAACATAGACTCAAACTCAAGGCTCTGCATGGCGAGTGCTGTTTCCGCTTACAAGATAGCCTTCGGTTCGGATGGAGTTCCCTGCACTTACGAGGATGTTGACGATTCGGACACCTTCCTGTTCGTGGGCTCAAACGCGGCGATAGCCCATCCCGTACTCTTCAAGAGAGTTCTCAAGAGGAGGAGGGAGGAAAAGGTACTCCTCATAACTGTTGACCCAGTGGAGACGGAAACAGCCCGCAAGAGCGACATCTTCATCCAGATCAGAGCCGGGACGGATACAGCCTTTCTCAACTCAGTTCTCTGGGTCCTCTATAAAAAGGGCTGGATAGACTGGGACTTTATCCATAAACACACGGAGGGCTTTGAGAATGCCCTTGAGGAGGCTAAGAAGTTCCCTCCGTCCATCGCTTCCAAGATATGCGGAGTCAGGGAGGAGGAAATACTCCTCGTCGCACAGGCTTTTCACCAGAGTAGAAAGCTCATCTCCTTCTGGTGTCAGGGGCTGAACCAGTCCGCAAACGGTGTTATGAAGAACCTGTCCCTTCTGAACCTCCATCTCGCAACGGGGCGCCTCAACGAAAGAGGGTGCCCCTTCTCCCTGACGGGACAGCCTAACGCCATGGGAGGAAGGGAAGTAGGATACATGAACGCCGGACTGCCGGGCTACCGGGACGTAAGGAACAGGGAGGACAGGGAGTTTATAGAAGCCTTCTGGAAGACCGAGGGGATAAATCCAGAGCCCGGACCAACGATAACGGAGGCTATAGACCTGATACTTGAGGGAAGGATAAAGTTTCTGTGGGTTGTCGGAACGAACCCGGTGGTCTCCCTGCCGAAGCTTAGTAAAGTCAGGGAGGCTCTCAAAAAGGTATTCCTCGTGGTTCAGGACGCTTACTGGAACGATACCTGCAGATTTGCAGACCTTATACTTCCTTCCGCTCAGTTAGGAGAGAAGGAGGGAGTGATGACCGGCTCGGACAGAACCCTGACCCTGTGCAGGAAGTTCAGGGAGCCATACCAAGAGGCGAAGCCAGACTGGGAGATATTTACAGAGCTTGCCAGAAGATTGGGCTTTGAGAAAGCCTTTCCCTACAGAAAGGCGGAGGAGATATTTGAGGAGTTCAAGGAATCTACCAGGGGAAGGCTGTGCGATATGACGGACTTAAATTACGGAAGTCTTCCCCGCAGATGGGGGGAGAGATGGCTTTACAGAGATATGAATTTCGGAACACCTTCGGGAAAGGCGAGGTTCAGTCCAGCCTTCTTTGAACTGCCACCGCTGGAAGGAGAGTTTATCCTGATAACTGGAAGGCTGAAAAACCAGTGGCACACGATGACGAGGACAGGAAAGTCCCCCGAACTGCTGAAGGAAGAGGTACCCCCCTTCGTTCTCATGAACCCTGAAGATGCTGACTCCCTCGGAGCTGAGGAGGGGGACACTCTCAGGCTGATATCAGGCAAAGCTGTGGTTGAAAGGGTGGTTCGCATAGGTAATGTGAAGAGAGGGCACCTGTTCTCCCCCTTCGGCTATCCCGAAGAGTTCGG
>JALSTO010000155.1 GCA_026983685.1 Aquificaceae bacterium
TCAGGGCTCAGGAAATGACTTCATCCTGATAGACAACAGGGACGGTAAGGTCTATGAGACCCTTGAAAGGCTCGGGATCTGCCTTAAGGAGTTCATAGTTAAGCTCTGTGAGGCTCACACCGGCGTTGGCGCGGACGGGCTTATCCTGATAGAGGAACCGGAGGACCCATCAAACGACTTCAGATGGCAGTTCTTCAATGCGGACGGCTCAGAGGCTGAGATGTGCGGAAACGGCTCCAGGTGCGCGGTGAGGTTCTGCTACGACCTCGGGATAGTTGGAGAGCGTGTCAGCTTTGAGACCCTTGCAGGAGTGATAAAGGCTGAGGTTCTTGAAAGGGGAAGGAGAGTTAAAGTTCAGCTAACACCTCCCTCTGGGGTGGTTGAAAAGACCCTTTCCCTTGAAGGAGAAGAGATAAGAGGATTTTTCATAAACACAGGCGTGCCCCACTTCGTAGTTCCCGTTGAGGAGGTTGAGAAGGTTGATGTGGTTAAGCTGGGTAGGGCTATAAGGTTCCACAGGGAGTTTGAGCCCAAAGGGACTAACGTAAACTTCATACAGCCCGTATCAAGAAAAAGGATAAAGATAAGGACCTACGAAAGGGGAGTTGAGTCGGAGACCTTAGCCTGCGGGACTGGGGCAACAGCTGGAGCCATAGTCGCCCGCCTCCAGAACCTCGTCACCGAAAAGCCTGTTGAGGTTCTCACTAAGAGTGGGGAACTACTCAGAATTGACTTTGACGATGGTCTCAAGGAAGTCTCCCTTGAGGGCTCGGTTTACAAGGTCTATGATGGCTTTCTCAGCTACGAGATCTTCACATGAAGAGGGCTCTCCTCTACAGGAGAGGAGGACTTGGTGATACCCTTCTTACCTTTCCCCTCCTTGAGATTCTCAAGAGGAAGGGATTTCATGTAACCGCCGTCGGGAATACGGACTACTTCCGTATAGCGAAGGAAGTGGGCTGGGCTGACAGGATTCTGAGCGAGCTCCCGAAAGAGGACTTTGATCTTGAGCTTCTGATATCCTTTGATGGGAACGTTCCACCCTTTCCCTCAGAAAGATGCTGGGTCGTGGAACACTACCTGAGGTCTGCGGGGTTTGAGAAAGAGAGCTTCTCAAGAAGACTCTCCTTAGAGCCTGACTCAAACTCTCCCCTGAAGGGAAAGGTAGTCCTCCATCCCTCAAGCGGTTCTCCCAAGAAGAACCCCGACCTGAATCTTTTTCTGAAGATTGAAGAAAACCTGAGCTCAAGGGGCGAGGAGGTCGTCTATCTTGTGGGAGAGGCGGACAGCTGGCTGAAGAGTAGGGTAAGCGGATACGTTGAGAGTCTTGACCCCCTCTGGATAGCCAAAGCCCTTGGGGAGGCAAAGCTCTACATAGGGCTTGATTCGGGTATATCCCACCTCTCAGCCTACGTGGGCGTGCGGACGGTGGTTCTCTACGGTCCCACGGACTCCCTTGTTTGGAAGCCCGTAGGTGAGAAGCTCTTTCAGGTCATCCCGGACCTTGATTGCTCCCCCTGTTTCCCCAATGTGTGTGAAAATAGGATGTGCCTTAAGGAAGGGCTAATCCTTGAGAACCTTCTCCCACTCCTTGACCATCTCCTCGTCTAAGTCAACGAGGACGACCTTTTCAAGACATCTTGGCTTGAAGCTCCTTATCTCTTCAATCATAGCCTTCGCAGCCCTGTTTTTGGGAAGTCTTCCTACTCCGGTTCCCATTCCGGGGAAGGCTATACTTCTGAAGCAGAGCTCATCCGCAAGCTTGAGTGCTCCCCTGACCGCCCTCCTCACCTTCTCCTCGGTCGTCCTCATGGCGGGCTCTTCCATCGTTGGGGCGTGGATAACACCCTTGAAGGGGAGCTTACCAGCTGTGGTCAGGACAGCCTCTCCCACAGGTATTGGGGACTTCTCAACCGCTTCCCTCTCTATCTCCTCTCCACCAAACTTCCGTATCACACCGGCCACACCGCCGCCCATGTAGCCGTGGCTGTTGGCTGGGTTTACTATTACATCCACATCAACCTCAAGGAGGCTTCCCTTCCTTACCTCAAGCTCCATAAAGAAGATTATACGTATATGGGCTCCGTTATCTCACTCAGTCCTGCGGAGAGCCTCATGAGGATGTATTTGCCTCTTATCGTGTTTGTGGGTATCTCAAGGGTCTCTCCGCTCTCCTTGACTATCCTTATTACCCCATCCTGTAGGTCTATCTCCTTAACGGGCTTGCCCGTGTTTGAGTCAAGTATGAGCTTCTCCTTTATGACATCCTGAGCAACCTTCTGAGCCATTCTGGAACCTCCTTTTTTTATCTGATGTTGTATATAAACCCCCGCAGGTTTGCTTTCCATAGGTCTATGTCATAAAATCTAAGAAGATGCTTGCCAAGCGTATAATTCCATGCCTTGACGTTGATAAGGGTAGGGTGGTCAAAGGTGTACGTTTTTTAAACCTCAGGGATGCGGGTGATCCTGTAGAGGTAGCCAAGAGGTACGAGGAGGAGGGTGCGGACGAGCTTGTTTTCCTTGATATTACAGCCTCCGCTGAAGAGAGGAGGATAATGATAGAGGTGGTCAAGAAGGTGGCGGAGACGGTCTTTATGCCCTTCACAGTGGGAGGTGGGA
>JALSTO010000156.1 GCA_026983685.1 Aquificaceae bacterium
TCATAACCCTCTCTATACTCCTGCTCTCGCTCGGCGGGGCTTACTTTCTCCTCTGGAGCATGGTAAAGAAGTCAGCGGAAAACATGGCTGAGATGACCGCAAAGGGAATATCAAGGCAGGTCTTCTCCTCCATGTATCAGGTTATGAGCAGGGGGTGGAAGAGAAGTGATGTGATTGAGTTTTTGAGGGCTCTGGAAGTTTCCTATACCGACACACCCCTGAGCGTAAACATATACAGAGGGGACAAGGTGGTTAAGCTCTTCGGGATCGTGCCCGAACCCCAGAGGGACGATGTGATCAAGAAGGCTTTCAAATTAAAGCTCCCCGCTTCTCAGGTTAAGGGTAGTATTTACAGGTATGCGGAGCCTGTAACCGCAAGGAGTGAGTGTTTAAGGTGCCATGTGAATGCCCGAGAGGGTGATGTGCTCGGTGTTGTGGAGACAAAGATAGATATGTCTTCTATGTTTTCCAAGATAAGGAACACCTTCTTCATATCAAGCCTCTTCATCATACCTCTGGGCATAGGAACCTCAGTCTGGGTCTCCCTGCTTTTCATGAGAAGCATAAGGAGGATAAAGGAAAACGTTGAGAGCAGTGTTGAAAGCATAAAAAGGGTGGAAGATATAGAGAAGCTTGCAGAAGCGGAGATACCTTATAAGGAGTTTGAGGAGCTAAACAGCTCACTCAAGGGTCTTGCGGAAAGGATAAGGGAGATAGCCATAGATAGAGATATCCTTGAGCTGGAGATAAACATACTTGAGAGGTTCATAATCACTCACCAGTTTATAAAGGACTGGAAGGAGTACATATCGTCTCTGCTCGTTGATATAAACAAGGTCACAGATGTGAAGCTTGTATTCTCAATCTTTATAGAGGATAGCTACATAAACACGGAGGTCTTTTGGCTCAAGAGACCCGACGATGAGCTAAGGAGAGCCTTTGAGAAGAGTCTGGAAGAGCAGGTAATGAACAAGGTACCCATATCCGTGGTCGGCAACAGGACACTGAACATAAACCACAACGTAGCCTTGGAGGGTGAGAGTTTCAACGGCTTTGAAGAGGAGAAGCTGAAGATGAAGACCAAAACCCTCGTGCTGGACAAACCCCACTTGGGAGGGATCGTAGGTGTTGGTATAACCACCGACCTTGCCCTGGACAGGCACAGGCAACCCGTTATAGATACGGTGCTCGCTACACTCGTGAACGTTATAGGCTCAACCAAAGCTATAAGCTCTTACATAAAAGATATTGAGTTCTACGCCATGAGGGACCCCCTCACCTTCCTTTACAACCAGAGAACCTTCTGGGAGCTTCTCAATTACGAGATTGAAAGAGCGAACCGCTTCGGGAGGAAGCTCTCTCTGATAATGATGGACCTGGACAACTTTAAGGTGATAAACGATACCTACGGTCATATGATCGGAGACAAGATAATAAGGGAGGTGGCAAGGGTCATATCTGAGAACAAGAGGAGTGCGGACGTTGCCTCAAGATACGGCGGAGACGAGTTCATCGTAATAGCAATAGGTGCAGACTCGGAACAGGCTTACCATTTAGCCCGCAGGATAAAGAAGGCTGTGGAGTCCATATCGGTTCATATTGAAGGTGATAAGACTATAGTGCCGGAGATCTCCATAGGTATATCCACCTACCCTGACCATGCAAAAAGCCCAAGGGACCTTTTCCTGATAGCGGACAACATGCTGAGGAGAGCCAAGGAAGAAGGCAGAAGCAGGGTTAGATTACCTACAGCGGAAGACCTTACCCTATCAAGGGGCGAATTAACAGAAAAGAGCCTTATAGTCTTAGATGCTTTGAGCAAGAAGATAATAAAGCCCTTCTTCCAGCCCATAGTTGACCTGAAAACAGGAGAAGTCTTTGCAAATGAGGTCCTCATGAGGGTAGGTGAAAAGAATGTGCCCGCAGGCGAGTTTGTGGAGGTGGCGGAAAATCTCGGAGTCATAACCCGTATGGACATGATACTCTACGAGGAGGTGTTCAAAAAGGTTCAGGAAGAAGGGTATTCAAAGAAGCTCTTTCTTAACCTGTCCGCCAGAATACTCACGGTTGAGGAGTTTGTCAACAGAATAAAGAGGTTGATAGAAGGATACGGAATAGAACCGGAAAACATTGTCTTTGAGCTTACCGAGAGGGAAAGCATAAAGAATCTTGAGCTTTTAGAGTCCTTCGTTCGTTCCCTCAAGGATATAGGAGTCAGCTTCGCCATAGATGACTTTGGTTCTGGGTACTCTTCCTTCCACTACCTTAAGAAGGTGCCCGTTGATTTTGTGAAGATTGAGGGAGAGTTTGTACAGGGTGCTGTTACGGACTGGAAGGACAGAACCTTCATTGAGTCAATAGTTACACTCACGAGGGGAATGAGAATAAAGACGGTGGCGGAGTTCATAGAGGACGAACAAACCCTCAGGGTTATGAAGGAGTGCGGTGTTGACTACGGGCAGGGCTTCTTCTTCGGGAGACCTTCTACCGAGCTCAGGTTCTGAATTAAAATAACCCTATGCGCCTCGGAGTTAACATAGACCACATAGCGACCGTAAGGCAGGCTCGCAGAACCTTTGAGCCCTCCCCCG
>JALSTO010000157.1 GCA_026983685.1 Aquificaceae bacterium
ACAAGGTCCCTTACCAAGCCTGTAAGTCTGTCCTTTACATGGAGCACCCTCTCGGGACTCTCAAGCCTTATACCCACAAGCTCAAGCCTGCGGAGAAACTCATTCACCCTGCCCTCCTCAAGGCTCTTTAAGGACTCCCTAAGCACGTCTATCGTTTTAGGGTTGCTCTCTACACTGCGGAACACATCGCTGTTGAGGTGAGTCTCTATCCCCAGAGATCGCAGACCTGAGAGGAGGTTTTGAGCAAAGCTTCTGACCACCTCCCTGACCGTTGACCTTATAAGCTCAAGGCTCTGTTCTTTGGAAGACAGGAGGGAGTTGATAGATTCCCTGAACTCAAGGAGTTCCTTGAAGAAGCTCAGCTTATCTCCCCTTGAGAGAAAACTCAGCAATCTACCCATCCTGTGAGAAAGCTCCGCCGGTAGTTTCACGTCCGAGAGAGCCTTTTCAAAAAAACTGGTGTCCGCCTCCATGAGGGCTTTCAAGACTTCGTACTTCATGTCCTTTGAGAGCTCCTCCCTGCCGAGGGCTCCCCTTAGGAAGTCCCACACCCTCCTTTCATAAAAGAGTCCTGAGTTCTCTACAGCCTTCTGGGGCATGTCTCCCGACAGAAGAACACCCCCAAGGCTGAAGGCTCTCTTGATAAGCTCAGCGGTCCCTCTCATACCGGAAAAGGTCTTCTCAACCCTGAGGGTAAGTGGTTCCTTAGACTCAAGGACAAGGGTCAGCTCCTCTCCCACCTTTACCGGAAGGGCAAGCCTGTTTTCAGCCTCAAGTTCGTATCCGTTCTCAAGATTTAAGAGGACCTTTCCCTCCGAGAGGGATTTGACCGTTGCCCTTAACCTTGAGCCCGTGTCCCCAAGGGAGGCGAGGAGTGCCTCTGGAACCTTCGTGAGGACTCTTATCTGGAGGACCTTGGCAGTTTCATAAGCCTCGTAGGCTTTGCTTCGGAGTATGGCGCTGTCTAAGAAGACCCCCTCTACCCTTCTGCCTTCCATAGGATTTAGTATCGGTTCATAACTCTCCTGATATATGCAAGGGCACCTCTCGCACCGAGAAACTCCCCGGCTTTGGAGAACCTGAGCCTCAGACATGAGGCGGGTAGAGCCTCCGAAAGCTTCCTGACCTTGTCCTCAAGGTCTCCAAGGGCGAAGAGCATGCTGTCTATCAGACCTCCCCCCAAAACTATCGTATCGGGGTTAAAGATGTGAACCATGTTCATGAGACCGAGGGAGAGGAACTCCTTGAAGCTGTCCACAGCCCGAAGGGCTGTCCTTTCACCCCCCTTTGCCCTTCTTACGATCTCGTGATCACTCAAGTCCTCTCCCCCGAGCTCCCTGTAGGTCCTCTGAAGTCCGTAAGACGAGCAGTAAGCCTCCCAGCATCCGAGCCTCCCGCAGTTGCAGGGGAAGCCCCCCTTTAAAACTATGTGGTGCCCAGCTTCAAGGGCTGAACCGCAGACTCCGAAGAAGGGCTCCCCTCCCAGAACGAGACCTCCGCCGAGACCGGTCCCCACAGCTATCAGAAGGAGGACTTCACTCTCTCTGTAGTCAAAGAACCACTCTCCGAAGGCTGCGAGCGTTACATCGTTCCCAACTGCTATCTCTACACCTTTTCCCTTGAAAAGCTCTCCGAAGTCAACGCCGTCAAGGCTCGGTATGTTGGGAGACTTGAACACCTTCCCCTCTCTTGAGGTGAAACCTGCAACCGCTATACCCACACCCTCCGGCTCTCCTGAGAGCACGACCTCCCTAACTTTTTTCAGGAAAGCATCCCTGTCCTTTTTTATATCCTTTATCAGGTGTTTCTCCGTCCTTCCGTCTTCCCACAGAACCTTTATAAAGGTCCCGCCTATATCAACTCCCTTCAGCATGCTTTATCTCCAGAATCTTGAAGCTTCCTCCGATCCTCTTTCCCAAGAGTACAATCTTAAACCTCCGTCGCGGGATCCCCTTTTCCCTGATAACCAGCTTCACCGTGAGCGTAAGATATCCCTCCTTTCTTCTCACTTCCTCGTCTATTGAGACGCTTCCTCTGAGCCTGTTCCCGTTCTCCCTACAGAGCTTTACCAGACCTGCTATACCCTTCATGTTCCTCAGAAGCTCTTTGTCCATGTGGCTCGCTATCAAAGAAGCGGTCTGGGGTGAGCAATCCTCAAGCCCAGTTATGAATAGGTAAGTTGTTCTGAGGAGCTCAAGGTCCTCTTGACCCCGTTCTACCTCCCCGTGCTCTATCATTAAGAAGACTATAAGCGGATACAGGAGCGCCAAGAAGACAAAGCTCCCAATTATGAGATCCTCAATCTTTACACCCCTCCTTAAAGCCAACCTTTCCTCCTTACCCACAGAAGGAGTGCGAGTGTAACGAGGACCATGAGGGCTAAGGAGTAAGGGTATCCATACTTCCAGCCGAGTTCGGGCATGTACTCAAAGTTCATACCGAAGATACTCGCAATTAGAGTGGCGGGCAGGAATATGGTTGCGAGGACGGTAAAGACCTTGACAGCTTCGTTCTGCCTTATCGTTATCAGACCGAGAAGTGAGTTCTGTATGCTGTCTATCTTCTCCATGTAAAAGGAGGTGTAGT
>JALSTO010000158.1 GCA_026983685.1 Aquificaceae bacterium
CGGGAACTATAACGAAGGGAAGGCAGGGTAAGGAGCTTTCGGACTTTTATTCTCTCAAAGAGGCAGGCTGTGTAGCCTTTACCGACGACGGCTCACCCGTGATGGACTCGGGAATAATGAGGAGGGCTATTGAGCTAACAGCCCAACTGGGTAGCTTTGTGATGAACCACTGTGAAGACGACAGCCTCGCTACGGGTGCCATAAACGAGGGTGAGGTTTCCGCACTCTTGGGCATAAGCTCAAGACCCCCCGAGGCGGAGGACTTGCTCAACGCAAGGGACTGCATCCTCGCCTACTACACGGGCGGGCACGTCCATATCCAGCACCTTACCACAGCCCTCGGGGTTGATATAGTCAGATACTTCAAGGGAAAGGGAGCCAAGATAACCTGCGAGGTGAACCCGAACCACCTGCTCTTTACAGAAGAGGAGGTCTTAAAGAGTGGAGCCAACGCAAGGGTGAACCCGCCCCTGAGGAAGGAGGAAGACAGGAAGGCTCTCCTTGAGGCTCTCACCGACGGGACGATTGACTGTATAGCCACAGACCACGCCCCCCACTCACCCCACGAGAAGGGAAGGCTTGACACTGCTCTCCCCGGGATAATAGGGCTTCAGACAGCTCTACCTATAATGCTTGAGCTTGTAGCAAGGGAGCATCTCTCACTCCTGAAGATGGTTGAGCTTATGTCCACAAACCCCGCAAGAATTCTTGGAATTGAGGGAGGAACCCTTAAGGAGGGGGCAAAGGCGGACATAGTGATATTTGACCTCAAGAAGGAGTGGGTTCTGAACGAGGAGACAAACTTCTCAAAGAGCAAAAATACACCCCTCTGGGGTAAGAAACTGAGGGGAAAGGTGATATACACCATAAAGGGCGGAAAGCTCGTGCATAAAGATAATTAAGCCATGGGAATATTCAAGGAAGACCTTATAAACTTCGGAAATCTGATAGATACGGAGGTTGAGGTAAAGCTCTCTCCCGAGGACTTCAAGAGGGTCTTTCCCGAGCTTGAGTTTGATTTCTCCGACAGGCTCGTGAAGATAAAGGGAAAGAAGAAGGGCTTTCTCTTCAAGAAGGGCTTTGAGTTCAGGGGAGCACAGGAGGAGCAGAAGGTTTACAACGTCCGTGAGTATGAGACTGAGGACATGGGAATCTACCTCAAGGTCATATCACGGGACGGGATTGAGAGGCTACTTCAAGAAAGGGGTATTGAGCAGGAAGGGGAATACCTGAAGCTCAGTGTATGGGATGTTCTCAAAAGCTCGGACATATACAGGGACGTTCCCGATGCCTTCAAGGACAAGCTCATAATAACCCGTTACAAGGTCAGGGACGGACACCTTGCAATATACATAACCGTCACCAAGTAGCTCAGTCAAAGACCACCGTCCTGTTGTCATAGACGAGCACCTTGTGCTCCAAGTGCCACTTGACCGCCCTTGCGAGAACCACCTTCTCAATATCTTTTCCCTTCCTTATGAAGTCTTCCAGAGAGTCCCTGTGGCTAACCCTTATTATGTCCTGCTCAATTATGGGACCCTCGTCAAGTAACTCCGTTACGTAGTGGCTCGTTGCCCCTATTATCTTCACACCCCTGTTGAACGCCCTGTGGTAGGGCTTGGCGCCGGGGAAGGCGGGAAGGAAAGAGTGGTGTATGTTTATTATCCTGTTTCTGAACCTTTCCACGAAGTCCTTAGAGAGTATCTGCATGTAGCGGGCGAGGACTATTGTATCTATCTTGCTCTCCTCAAGAAGCTGAAGCTCCTTCTCCTCCGCAGACCTCTTGTTTTCCCTGCTCTTGGGTATATAGTGGTAGGGCACTCCGAAGAACTCAGCCAAGGGTCTCATATCCTCGTGGTTGCTTATGACGAGCTTTACCTCCCCTTTAAGCTCTCCGCTCCTGAACCTCTGCATCAGGTCGTAGAAGCAGTGCCCCTGCTTGGAGACGAATATGGCTACCCTCTGGGGGGTATCGCTGAAGTGGAGGGAGTAGTTCATAGAGAACCGCTCCGCGGTTGGTTTAAAGGAGCTTTCTATCTCCTCCTTGGGTATCCTGAACTCGGAGATGTCCCATTCCACCCGTGCGAAGAATATGCCCTTCTGGTAGTCTATGTGCTGGTCAAAGTGAACTATGTTCCCGCCGTTGTCCGCTATGAAGCCCGCAATCTCCCTGACAATTCCCTTCCTGTCGGGACAGGATATTAGAAGTATGGCGGTGTTCATCACTTCCTGCTTTACCATGAGAGTATCTCCTCATAGGAGAGCTTATCTCCCGCGCTCAACCTATCCACTCTTTCATGTATAACTTCCCGTATATGTCTCAGGTAAGCTTCCCTGAATACTACAAAACCATTGTCCAGCTTCATAAAGTTCTCCCTGAACACGGAAAGCAAACTTTTAAGACTTTCCTTTGTTTTATCCTTTACCCTTGGACTCCGCAACCTACGTTCTATATCCTCTTCATCAACAACAAGGTAAGGGATTTCAACCATCACATCCACAAATTTTCTCTGCTTTCTTGTGAATCTACGGCTTGATGCCTCTCTCCTGTAGGAGACCTTCTTTATCTGTATGC
>JALSTO010000159.1 GCA_026983685.1 Aquificaceae bacterium
CCCTGACCATAACCGCGTAAGTTCCTAAGCAGGAGGTGTATATGAGTATGAATATCATGAAGGAGAGGGCTGACGCAGGCGTAAAGTCCTTCCTTATGAGCTCCTTCAAGCTTTCCTCCTCTTCCTCCACCTGAAAGGTCATTATGCTCAGCGTGAAGAGAGAAGAGAGAGCCTCCTTGAAGGACCTTCCTAAGGAGACGATCTGTTCCTTGAGTGCTTCCGCTGGCTTGAACTCCTCCCGGGTTGTCTCTCTGGCGGAAGAGTATATGGTCCCCATTGAGCTTATGACTATCTCTCTGGCAAGGAAGGCGGGTATAAGGGAGGTTGTAGCCTTCCAGTTATCTATGCCTATCGGTTCAAAGACAGGGACGAGAGCCCTTCCCACCGAACCTGCAAAACTTTCCGATGGATTCTTCACACCGACAGGGAGGTTCAGAAGGAGCCATATAACTATGGAGGCTCCGAATATGAGCGTGCCAGCCCTGTAAAGGAAGTCCCTCACGTGAACCCAGACTATTGTGAAGACCGACCTCAGAGAGGGCATCCTGTAGGGCGGTAGTTCCATAACAAAGTGGGACAAAATCCCCCTGTAGGCTGTTTTCCTGAGCAAAAAGCCCGTCAGAAGGGCGATAAATATCCCGAGCAGGTAGAGGAACGTTATCACGAGGGCGGGGTGGTTCTTGAAGAATATGGAGGCGAAGAAGGCGAAGACAACAAGCCTTGCGGGACAGGACATGAAGGGTATCATCATTATCACTAAGAGCTTGTCCCTCGGGCTATCCATAGTTCTCGTTGCCACTATCGCGGGAACGTTGCACCCGAAACCTAAGATAAGGGGTATCACGCTCTTTCCGTGGAGTCCGAGTCTGTGCATGAATCTGTCCATCAGGAAGGCTACCCTCGGTATGTAGCCCGACATCTCAAGGAAGGTTATAAAGAAGTAAAGGGAAGCTATCAAGGGAACGAAGGTCAGGACGAAGCCAACACCTCCAACAACAGCCTCAGAGAAGAACCTGAGCACCCACTCTGGTGCACCGACGGTATTCAGAAGGGAAAAGCTCAGAGGTGCGAGGAAATCGTTTATGAAGCCATCTATCCAGTCAACGAAGGGGGAGGAAAAGTCAAAGGCAAGCTTGAAGGTAATGTATATCACCCCGAGGAAGATAAAGATGCCGAGTATCGGGTGGAGCACTATCCTGTCTATGCTGTCGGTTATATCTCTGGCGGATACACCCTTCCTCTTTACAACCTCCGCATAAAGACCGTGGGCGAAGGCGTACCTCTCATCGCTGACTATCTCATGAAAACTCTTTCCGAGCCTGCTCTCAAGCTCCTTCCTTATGTCCGCAAGCTCATCCCTTTCGGAGAGAGCCTTTATGAGCTCGTGCTTGTTAAGGTCCTTCCTTCCAAGCCTTTCCCTCGCAAGGTTGAGAGCCTTCTCCAGCTCATCTCTATAAAGAACGGGTTTCGGTTTGAGGTTCTTCTCGTAAGCGGAGATTATAGCGGGGACTATCTCCTTTACTCCCGTTCCAGTCCTCCCCACAGTTTTTATAGCCTTAACTCCAAGTAGCTCTCCGAAGTATTCGCTGTCTATCTCAATCCCGAGTTTGCCGGCTTCGTCCATCATGTTGAGGACTACAACCGTGGGAATGCCGAACTCAAGGAGCTCCGTTGTGAGCAGGAGGTTCCTCTCAAGGTTGGGAGCGTCCACTATGTTGAGTATGACATCGGGCTTCTCCTTCTCTATGAAGTGAACCGCTATCCTCTCGTCCTCGGAGACAGGCTCAAGGGTGTATATTCCGGGCAGGTCAACGAAATGTATCTCGTAGTCTCCGGCTTTCAGGAAAGCCTCCTTCTTCTCAACCGTAACGCCGGGCCAGTTCCCAACCTTCAGGGAAATACCCGCTATGTGGTTTAGTATCGTTGTCTTACCCACGTTGGGGTTCCCGGCTATGGCAACCTTTATAACCTTCATACCATCTCCTCAAAAAGGGATAAGGCTCCCTACAAGAACTCCGTAGTCGGAGAGAGAGCTGTCGTAGGTTAAGGTCTTGTGGAGTCCGAAACTTACGTCAACACCCCCGCTGGTGTGATAAACAAGACCAAGTATGAGATGGACATCGGTTGTCTCGATACCCGAGTCTTCAGGCTGAAGGGCTGTCAGCTCCGCACCGTAGGACAGCCTCTCCCTGTAATTCCTGAACATACCTATGCTCAATCCGTAGGAATCCCTCAATCCCTCCACCTGCCCGTAGTTTACATAAAAGAGGTTCAGATTAAGCGTGTTAGCTCCAAAACTATACTCTCCCATAAGGTTAAGGTTCAGGGTGGTTTTACCGTAGCCTATACCCCTTTTTCCTGTATCCGTATTCACCTGAACCCTGTAACCTATACTGATCTCTTTCCTGTAGGGAACGTGTTTGAAGAATACACCTATGTCGTTAAGACCCTCACTCTTAGAGCCATTTCCGACCCTGCTGTAAGGGATAAAGATTCCTATATCCTCTTTACGGGACAATCCCGAGGTTATCTGGACTACGTAGTCTTGCTGATAGGAGCCGTCGTAGTATTTG
>JALSTO010000160.1 GCA_026983685.1 Aquificaceae bacterium
TCCTCCTGAGGGTCTCAGATATGTTGTGAGGGAGGACAGGTTGATACTTTACTGGTGGAGCGGGTCAGAGGATGTGTCGGGCTTCCTCGTTTACAGGAACGGAAAGCTACTTACAGAAAAACCCATCATCCAGAACGTCTATGAAGACAGGCTCCCAAAAGGAAAAACGATTTACGAGGTGAGGTCAGTAAACAAGTTCGGAGTCAAGAGTGAGCCCGCAAGGATAATCTACAGCCCGTAATGGGCTGCTATCGCAGCTGATATGGCGAGAACGACATCCTCTTTGTCCACCTCGCCCTCTATCTCAAAGTCGTACTCACCTTTCTGGAGCTTCTCTTCAAGGAACTTAACACCGAAGTCCCCTCTGAGGAAATCGGGATCCCTGACTATCTCCCTATACAGGGGTATGTTGGTGGGAACTCCCCTGACTATAAACTCGTCTATAGCCCTTCTGGAACGGGCAACGACCTTCTCCCATGTGAGAGCCCAGACCGTCATCTTGGCTATCATTGAGTCGTAGAAGGGAGGAATTATGTAGTCCTTATATACACCCGCATCTATCCTCACACCTGGACCGCCCGGGGAGTAGTAGGCTGTTATCTTGCCGGGAGAAGGGGCAAAGTTCTTCTTAGGGTCTTCCGCATTTATCCTGAACTCTATGGCGTATCCTCTGAAGGTAACATCGCTCTGGAGCAGAGGAACTGGCTCTCCTGAAGCTATCTTTATCATCGCCTCAACTATGTCAACGCCCGTTATCGTCTCCGTTATCGTGTGTTCAACCTGAAGTCTTGTGTTCATCTCTATGAAGTAGTACTCACCCGTCTTGACATCAACGAGAAACTCAAGGGTTCCTGCATTCTCGTAGCCCACCTTCATGAGGGAGCGTACCGCATCTCCAAGGATCTTCATCCTCAGCTCTCTGGGAAGGGAAGGACTCGGGGCTATCTCTATGAGCTTCTGATGTCTCCTCTGGATGGAACAGTCCCTCTCCCCGAGATGGATTATGTTCCCGTACTTGTCCCCGAGAACCTGAACCTCTATGTGCTTAGGGTTCTCAAGGTACTTCTCTATAAAGATATCGCCCTTTCCAAAGAAGGTCTCAGCCTCCCTGTAGGCGGACTCAAAGGCGCTCCTGAGCTCCTCCTCGGAGTAAACGACCCTCATCCCTCTTCCGCCACCGCCGTAGGCAGCTTTGAGCATGACCGGGAAGCCTATCTCCCTCGCAAAGCTCACTGCATCCTCAACCTTGGTTACAGGCTCGGGAACACCGGGGACCACGGGAAGACCGACTTCCTGCATGACCTTCTTAGCCTTAACCTTGTCACCGAAGGTATCTATCTGCTCAGGGGTTGGTCCTATGAAGGTGACTCCTCTTCTCTGGCAGTACCTCGCAAAGTTGGCGTTTTCTGCAAGGAATCCATAGCCCGGGTGTATTGCCTCCGCTCCCACCTGGCGCGCCAGGTCAACTATCCTCACGTAGTCAAGGTACGCCCTTATCGGGTCTCCCGGTATCAGGTAAGCCTCATCCGCCTTCTTTACATACAGGGAGCGAACATCAGCCTCAGAGTATATGGCCACCGTCTTTATGCCCAGCTCCTTGCAGGCTCTTATTATTCTGAGGGCTACCTCTCCTCTGTTCGCTATAAGAACCTTCTTAAACATCGGTGTAATTATAATCCGAGTTTCCACCTGCTTGACATTTAGGAGATTTCAAAAGAACATATAGGTATGGTTTTTGAGAGGGCAAAGGGAGTTATAAGGGAAGTAACCCTTGAGCTTGTCTATGAGGTGGTTGACGAAAGGACAAAGGAGATAATTCAAAAGATAGGGGAACTTGAAAGGAAAAGAGAAGAAGACTTCAAATATTTGAATCAGAAGATAGACACCCACACAGCTCAGCTCAGAGGTGAAATAGGTCAGCTCAGGAACGAGATAAAGAGGCTTGACGAGAAGATAGATAACCAGATAAACCAACTCAGGCAAGAGATGAGAGAAGAGAACGGCCAGCTGAGGCAAGAGGTAATTCAGATAAACCACAGGATTGATACCGTAATTCAAATGCTCTCGGAGGTCCTTAGAAAGTAATCCATAATCCTATCTTCATGGGGAGGCTTAAAAAGCATTATGGACAGCACCTGCTCGTATCAAAGGGCGTTCTGGAGAAGATAACCCAGGAACTTGAGATAGAAGATGGAGACACGCTTCTGGAAGTCGGCGGGGGAACGGGGAACTTAACGAAGGTCCTCCTGTCCTATCCCCTGAGGAAACTCTACGTCCTTGAGATAGACCCCCAGATGGTGGAGTGCCTGACCCGAATAGGGGACCCGAGGCTTGAGGTCCTTCAGGAGGACGCCACCAAATTTCCCTTCTGCTCTCTTGCGGGAAGGCTAAAGTTCACAGGCAACCTCCCTTACAACGTTGGCTCCCTCATAGTTGAGAACCTGGTGAGGAACAGAGAGTGCATACCCATGGGCATCTTCATGCTCCAGAAGGAAGTCGCACTCAAGCTAACTGGAAAGGGTAGTGCAGGCTGGCTCACAGTTTTTCT
>JALSTO010000161.1 GCA_026983685.1 Aquificaceae bacterium
TAGCTAACCACACAGCGAAGCTCGTCTTTGGAGGTTGAGAGTTGAACTGGAATGCCCTGTTGCCTGAGATAGTCTTATCCATAGGTATCCTTATCATCTTCGCCCTTGAGCTTTTACTTAAGGACAGGTACTACAAGGCTCTTACCCTTCTGGGTTTCGTTACAGTGGTGCTCTCAGCCTTCTCCGTTCTTTTTGTGAGCTATCCCGCAAGCACACTCTTCAACGGCTTCACCGTGAGCGGTTTTAACTTAATAGCCAAGTTCTTCCTCCTCGGTGTCACGGGGCTCATACTCCTTTCCTCTTACGACTTCTTCATAAAGAAGGGCTCTGTTTACAGTGAGCTTCCTTACCTCTACCTGATAGCTCTGCTCGGCTTCATGGTGATGCTCTCCTCTGAGAACTTGGCGATAATCTTTGTGGGGCTTGAGCTCGCCTCAATAACTATGTACATACTCGTGGGGCTGTTCAGGAGGGATTATCTCTCCAAGGAGGGAGCCTTCAAGTACCTCGTTATAGGAACAACGGGAACATCAATGTTTGCTCTGGGAGCTGGCTTTGTTTACGGATCAACGGGAAGCCTGCTTCTGGGCTTTCAGAAAGGGGTTGACCCTCTCTTTGCTCTCGGTGTTCTCTTCCTGATGTCCGCTTTAGCCCTCAAGGTCTCCGCGGTTCCTTTCCACTTCTGGACTCCCGATGCCTACGAGGGAGCTCCAACGCCGACCACTTCCTTCCTCGCGACCGTCCCCAAGATAGCCATGTACTTCTTGTTTGTAAAGCTCACCCTCTACCTCTTCTCAGCCCTTCCCTCTTGGAAGCTACTCATAGGGGCTGTGGCGGTTGCCTCCATGTTCTACGGTAACTTCATGGCTTATGCCCAGAGGAGCGTTAAGAGGCTCTTAGCTTACTCTTCCATAGCCCACGCTGGATACTTCACCTTAGCCCTTGCGGTGGTTGACAAGCTTCTAATGACAGCCCTCCTCTTCTATGTCTTCGTCTATGCCCTTGCGACCCTCGGAGCCTTTACAGTTCTCTCAGTTTTGGAGAAGAAACAGGGCTGGAGCCATCACTTCCTTGACTTCAAGGGCGTTGCCAGAGAGCATCCAGTCTTAGCCTCCTTCTTAGCCTTCTTCCTTTTTGCACTCATAGGAATACCGCCTATGGCGGTCTTTGTAGGAAAGCTCGGTATATTCATGGGGCTGGTGAAAGGGGATCTGTTCCCCTTGGCTGTCCTCTTTGTGATAGCGAGCCTCATATCCGCAGGCTACTACCTTAAGGTCGTAGTTTACATGTTCCTTCATGAAAAGGAGAGGGACCTCGGACCTTCTCAGGTTTCCGCGGGGGAGTCCTTCACCCTCATAGTTTCGGGGGTGTTCGTTCTCCTTCTGGGTATTTTCCCGAGCCTCGTTCTTGACTTCCTCCTCAAGCTCGTTTAGCCGAAGGTTTCTATGAGCCAGCTCCTTATTTCGTCCCTCACCCTTCTGAAGGCTTCAAGGATCGCCTCCTCACTACCTTCAACTGAAGAGGGATCCTGAAATCCCCTGTGAAGATGCACCTTCCCTCCCTCAAAGAAGGGACAGCTCTCCTTAGCTCCCTCGCAGAGGGTTACTACGTAATCAAACTCTTCACCTCTGAACTCATCAAGGCTCTTTGAACGGTTCTTAGAGATGTCAATACCTATCTCAGCCATGACACTGACTGCGTAGGGATTTACGCCCGAAGGAGCTGTTCCCGCGCTGTAGGCTCTGTATCTGTCACCGTATAGGTGGTTCAGTAGCGCCTCAGCCATCTGAGAGCGGGCTGAGTTATGGGTGCACAGGAAGAGCACCTTCTTCATCTTCACTCTTCCCAGAACTCCCTGAGGATCCTCTCCCTCCTCCTTTGCTCTTTCCTGTATTTGAAGTAAGCCATGAGGCTTAAGATGAGTACTACTCCTATGATTATGGGAAGGACTGCGATGCCTATTATCAGAACGAGGGCTGTTGTGAAGCCAACGAAGAAACCTGCGAGGAAGAAGAAAAGGCACTGCAACTGCATCGGAAATAAAATATAACAGGTTATGATGAAGCTTGCAGTTCTGGGTTCAACTGGCTCGGTGGGAACCCAGACCCTTCAGGTAGCACGGCGGTTTCCCGATGAGATAGAGGTCGTTGCCCTCTTAGCCCGCAGGGCTTCTGATAAACTCCTTTCTCAGGCTCAAGAATTCTCCCCCAAACTCGTCGTCACTTATGAAGAGCCCACGAAGGAGTGGCTCTCCTCCCTGCCAAAGGGTACGGAGCACCTACTTGGTGATGGGGGGCTGGAGGGAGCTATCACCCTTGCGGACAGGGTTATGAATGCGGTATCGGGTGTGCACGGTATAAAACCCGCCTACATAACTCTCAAGAAGGGAAAGATCCTTTTAGCTTCCAACAAGGAGTCGGTAATATGTCTTGGAGAGCTCGTCAGGAAGAGCAGGGATAGGGTTATACCCGTTGACAGCGAGCACAACGCCCTCTTCCAGCTTCTGGACAGGATAGAGAGAGAGTACGTCAGGTTTGTCTAT
>JALSTO010000162.1 GCA_026983685.1 Aquificaceae bacterium
GGGGCTCGTAATGAAGAGAGCTTTGGAAGCTTCCGATAACTGGACTCTCATAACCGACGGGGAGGGGAACATACTCTACGTTAACGATGCGGTTGCAAGGATAAGCGGATACGATAAGGAAGAACTCACAGGCAGGAAGCCGTCAGTTTTCAAGTCGGGTCTCCATTCGGAGGAGTTCTATAGGGAGCTCTGGGACACTATCCTCTCGGGAAGGGAGTTCAGCTCAATCTTTATAAACAGAAGGAAGGATGGGAGCCTCTTCCACCTTGAACAGACCATAATGCCTGTCAAATTGCCCGGAGGCGTTCTGAGGTTTGTTGCGGTCGGAAAGGACATAACCCAGGAGATCAGCATGAAGGATGAGATAGAGAGGCTCAGGTTTTACGATCCTCTCACGGGTCTCCTCAACTTCACAGGTCTCAGCTTCAAGGTGATGGAGCTTATAAAGTCCACTGATAAGTATGGTGCCCTTGTTCTGATAGATATACACGGCATGACTTTTGTGAACGGGACCTTCGGCTTTGATGTGGGTGATAGGCTCCTGAAAATGATCGCTGATAGACTCCTTGAGCACTTCAGGGAAGGTGATGTGATCGCGAGGATCGGTGGGGATGAGTTCTGCGTATTCGCCTTCCCGCTGAAGAAGAAGGAAGATGCCCTCGCTATTTCAGAGAAGCTCAAAGATATCTTCAGCGAGCCTTTTAGCTTGAACGGTGAGACCTTCACTGTTGGCGTAAACGCAGGTGTAAGCCTGTTTCCTGACGACGGGAGCAGTTTCTCCGAATTATACAACAAAGCTTATCTGGCTCTCTCACTGGCGAAGGAAAAGGGTGCAGGCGAGATTGAGTTCTTCAACAAGGAGCTTGAGAGAAGAGCGGAGACCTTCGTGAGGACGGAGAGTCTCCTTGAGACCGCCGTCAGAAAGAGGCTCTTCCTCTTTTACTTCCAGCCCTACTACA
The DNA here is from genome assembly GCA_026983685.1 of Aquificaceae bacterium. Lineage (GTDB taxonomy): Bacteria > Aquificota > Aquificia > Aquificales > Aquificaceae > Hydrogenivirga. The sequence continues at coordinate 960 of JALSTO010000162.1, forward strand.
GAGTGAACGGTATGGAACTTGCCGGAGTTGAGCTCTTAGTCAGGATAAGGGACGAAGAGGGAGAGGTTCACGGACCCACGGAGTTCATAGATTACCTTGAGAGGAGCAGGTTCCTGCGCTACTTTGAGGAGTGGAGTCTTGAGGAAATAGAACGCATAATGGAGAAGTTTGGTCTCAACATCTCCTTCAACGTGTCCGCAAGGAGCTTCTCCAACGATGCTTATATAGAGAAGCTCTGCAAGATGCTCTCCCGCCATAGAGGTAGAGCTACGCTTGAGCTGACAGAGAGGATACTCGTGGAGGATGTAAGCAGAACGAAGGAAGTGCTCGGGAAACTGAGAAAGGACGCAAAGATTGCGGTTGATGACTTCGGAACGGGCTACTCCTCCCTCTCTTACATAAAGGACCTTCCTGTTGACATAATAAAGATAGACAGATCCTTCGTAAGGAGCATGATGGAAAGTAAGAGGGATAGGGTTCTGGTAGAGACCGTAATTGATTTTACGGAAAAGCTGGGTCTGGAGAGTCATGCGGAAGGAGTTGAGAGTGAAGAACAGCTACAGCTCCTGAAGGATATGGGATGCACCTATGCTCAGGGATTCTACCTCGCAAAGCCCATGCCCGAAGAAGAGCTGGAGAGCCTCCTTGAAGAGTAGAGCCTTCACCCTGATTGAGGTTCTCGTAGTCCTCACTCTGATAGGGCTGACCTTCTCCGTTCTTCTGCTCGTCTTCTCAAGGGGAGTTGACTCAAGCCTGAGTTTATCGGGAAGCTCCCGATCGCTGGTTGAAAGAGCCTCACTCTTCTGGGACCTTCAGAGGAAGATCCTCGGAGCTAACAAGATTGAAGTGAGCGGGAATGCCCTTTACATGATAACGAGCGGAGGGACCCTCTACGAGGGTGTAGTAAAGTGTGCTTATATCTTCAGGGACGGCAGGCTATTCTACTACGAGTTCCCTTACCCTTACGGAGCCCTTGATGAGGTTGAGGAGGAGAAACTGCAAGAGCTCGGAAAAGTTTCAGAGTTCAGGGTCCTTGCGGTTGTCGGAAACAGAGAGGAGAAGTTCTATGAGGGAATTCCCGATTACATCAAGGTTCATATCAACGGGGAGGAGATGGTATTTCAAACCTTACGATAGAGAGCCCTTTGAGGACATCGTATAGCCGAGAGACGGGAAGACCCATGACGGTGTAGAAGCTACCCTCTATCCTCTCAACGAGGGTGGCACCAAAGCCCTGAACTCCGTAAGCCCCCGCCTTGTCCATAGGCTCTCCCGTTGATACGTAGAACCTTATCTCCTCCTCGGATAGCTTCCTGAACTTGACCCTTGCTGTATCGTGGAAAATTCTCCTGATACAGGGACCGACCACGGAGACCGCGGTCACCACCCTGTGCCACCTGCCCGACAGAAGGCTCAGCATCCTGAAAGCTTCCTCCTCGTTCCTCGGCTTGCCGAGGATTTTTTTACCTACATGAACGAGGGTGTCCGCACCTATAACGAGGGCATCTTTGTTCTCCTTCCATACACGCAGGGCTTTTGCATAGGCGAGCTGACGGGCTGTGGTTACTGGGTCTCCG
>JALSTO010000163.1 GCA_026983685.1 Aquificaceae bacterium
GTTGAACAAGTTCTTCTTATCGTATATGTGCTTGTCGTCTATGGGTAGCTGTTGGGTAACCCCGAGAGCCATACCTCTCGGTATTATTGATACCTTGTGAACTGGGTCTGAGTCCTCGGTCATGAATCCCATCAGGGCGTGTCCCGCCTCGTGGTAGGCTATCTTCTCCTTTTCCTTTGGAGAGATGACCATTCCCTTTCTCTCAAGACCCATCGTTATCCTGTCTATAGCTTCCTCCACTTCCTCCATAGAGACCGCTTCTTTTCCCTTCCTCGCTGCGAGGAGCGCAGCCTCGTTGAGAAGGTTCTCAAGGTCTGCCCCTGTGAAGCCCGGGGTCGCCCTCGCTACAAGTTCAAGGTCAACGTCCGGAGCGAGCTTCTTCCCCTTGGCATGGACTTTGAGTATCTCGTACCTTCCCTTCACATCGGGTCGGGGTATGAATATCTGCCTGTCAAACCTGCCCGGTCTCAGAAGGGCGGGGTCCAAGATGTCGGGTCTGTTGGTGGCAGCTATCACTATTATTCCTTCGGAGGTATCAAAGCCATCCATCTCAACGAGAAGCTGGTTTAGGGTCTGCTCCCTCTCATCGTGCCCACCACCGAGGTTCAGGGCTCCTCTCGTCCTTCCGACCGCATCTATCTCGTCAATAAAGACTATGCACGGGGCATGCTTCTTGGCTGTCTCAAAGAGGTCCCTGACACGGGCTGCGCCCACACCTACGAACATCTCCACGAAATCCGAACCCGATATGGATATAAAAGGAACGTGCGCCTCACCAGCTATAGCCTTTGCCAAGAGGGTCTTCCCGACACCGGGTTCTCCGTAGAGAAGCACCCCCTTGGGGGGTCTTCCTCCGAGTTTCTGAAACTTTATCGGGTCTTTCAGGTACTCAATTATCTCCTTTACCTCTTCCTTTACCTCTTCAATCCCTGCAACATCACCGAAGGTTACCTTTGGCTTCTCCTCTATGTACACCTTTGCCCTGCTCTTTCCGAAGGAGAAGGCTCTTCCGGGACCCGCCTGACCGCCTCCGCTCATCTGCCTCATAAGGGCTATCCATATCCCTATGAAGAGGAGTATGGGAAGCCATGATATAAATAGATTCAGGAGCCATCCGCTTCCCGTGTCTCCCGAGTCAACCTCAACCCTTACACCTTTCTTGATGAGGTCGTCCACTATTGAGGAGCCCGGCGGGATAGCGGTCTCAATCCTCTGTCCATCTTTGGTTGTTGCTATCAGCGTCCTTCCCTTTACCTGAACGTGCTGAATCTTTCCCTCGTCAACGAGCTGGACTACGCTGTTGAGGGGAACCTTTGTTGCCAGCTCATGCCTCTGCTCAAATATGTTGAAAGCAACTATGGTTGCCCCTATTATCAGTATCCAGACAAAGAAGCTTTTGAACATCTGCACTGTACTTCCTCCTTACGCTTACCTGTAAGAATAGAAGATAGGTTTCAGCCATTCTTTTTCAAGCACAGGAGCCTGCCCTTTCTGACCACCCTGAGCCCCCCGCCGAGGTCTATCTCCCCGCCCTTGCTCAGGAGCCTCCTTATCTGCTCCACCTTTGAGAAGCTTACCCCTCCTGTGAGCCTGAGTATTACCCGGCGCTGAAGGGCAAGGTGCTCTTTCTGCAGGGGAGCCACCCTTATACATTCGTTATCTTTCAAGCTTTCATAGAGCTTTTCTGCCATCCTCTTCAGGAGATCGTCCTCCGCCTTGAGTATCTCCCTTGTTCTGAGGAAGGTCTCCTCAAGGTTCGGGTTCACCTCCTTGAAGATGGGTATAATCTCAAGCCTTATCCTGTTCCTGAAGAAGCTCGGGTCTCTATTGCTGGGGTCCTCAACCCACTTCAGACCCTTCGCCTTAGCAAAGGCAAGTATCTCCTCCCTCGTCGCCCTGTAGAGGGGTCTGACTATCTCTCCTTCTCTGGGCTCAAAGCCGAGAAACCCCTCAAGACCTGCACCCCTGACGAGCCATATCAGTGCTGTCTCTACAAGGTCGTTAAGGTGATGGGCTGTAGCTATCAGGTCAAAGCCCTCCCGCCGGCGGACCTCTCTGAGGAAGGAGTATCTGAGTTCCCTTGCGGTCTCTTCTAAGTTCTTTCCTTCCCTCTGGGCTACCTCCCTGACCCTCTCTCTTCCGACGAATATCTCAAGACCGAGCTCCTGAGCCATACGCCTACAGAATTCCTCTTCCTCCTCAGCTTCCTCCCTGAGCATGTGGTTGAAGTGGGCTAAGGCGAGCCTTTCTACCCTGAAAAAGTTTTTTAGCTCAAGCATAGCGTGGGTGAGAACGACCGAATCAACTCCCCCTGATAGGGCTACGAGTACCGAGCTCCCTTTTGGGATGATTTCTTCCTGCTTCTGGAGCGCTATAACCTTCCTCAGGAGCTTGCTAAGCTCTTTCATCGCGGAGCTTCTCTAAGAGCCTTTTTTTCACACTATCGTAGTGGGGGTAGGCTATTCCCTCCTTCTTGATAAATTCAACCATCTCAAGGGCTTCCTTCACCTTGCCCTCCCTCTCAAGGAGATAGA
>JALSTO010000164.1 GCA_026983685.1 Aquificaceae bacterium
TGAGAGCGTCCATTATATCCTTTACAGCCATACGGTTTCCTCCTCTTTACTAACCTACACTTAAAGGATATATTAATTTCCCGATAACTTTATGATGGAGCTCAAAGGTATAAAAGGATGAATATAGGTCCTGAGATACTGAACTATCTTGGAGAGAGGAGGGAGTTTACAGAGATAATCCTCGCACCAAAAGCCTCCCCGGTTGAGAGAAGGGACAGGAAGATAAGCAAGATAATGGATGTCCTCCTATCTCCCGAGGACATAAGGGATACCCTTGTTTCTCTGAGGTCCCACACGCCCACATCTCTTGGTCCCCTTGGAAAGGAGGGTTTCTTCTCCTTTGGTCTGCCCGACGTAGGAAGGATAAGGGTCTCTTACCTCACGCAGAGAGGAAGCTACGTAGTAAGCATAGTTAAAGTGCCCTACGATATACCCGACCTCAGAAACATAGTATCCAACACTGAGGATTTAGATAGCCTGTTCAAGACCCTTGCTCAGACGAATGGAATACTCGCCATAATAGGGAAGTCCTATGTGATACACAACCTCTTTTCCTACTCCCTCCTGAAGGAGATCTGCAATAGGGAGTCGGGACTCATATACGTTCTTGAGAGACCCATAACCTACCTTATAAAGCACAGCAGATCAATAGTTATCCAGAGGGAGGTGGGCGTTGATGCGGATAGCTTTGATGAAGGAATTGAAGAAGCCCTCTTCCTTCACCCGGAGATAATATACCTGAGCGACATAATGATAAAGGATGCCCTCAGTTCTGTGAGAAAGCTCTTTGACATACCGATACTAACGATACTCAGCACCACAGCCTCAAGCGTTGAAGCCCTCAAAAAGAGCTTTGAGGTTTTCCTCGGCGGTGAGTCAGGGGACGTATTGAAGCTGATATCCAAGGTTGTTGAGCTCACTCTTGACGAAGGGGAGAGGATAAGGTTCCACATCAGAGACATATGACCTCTGGTGGCGGAAAGCCGTTGAACTTTGAGGCGTAAACGGTTGTGTAGGCTCCCGTAGAGAGGATGAAGAGTCTGTCTCCTACTTCGGGTTCGGGCAGGTAGAGGCTCTTAGTTATAACATCCATGCTGTCGCAGGAGACACCTCCGAGAACCCACTCTTTGAGCTCCCCTTCTCTCTTTACGTAAATCGGATACCTTATACCTCCCAGAGCCTCCGCGAGCCCGTTGAAAACCCCGGTATCTATGTAAAGCCACCTTTCCTCGCCCCTCTGAGCCTTCCCTATTACGCTCACCACCATGACTCCCTGGTCTCCAACTATTCCCCTCCCCGGCTCTATCTGAAGCTCATGGGGAATGGAGGAGAAGTACTTCCTGAGAAGTCCGCTCACGTAGTAGGCTATGTCCTCAATCCTAAGAGACTCCTGAAGGTAGCGGATGGGTATTCCACCCCCCATGTTGAGAACCAACAGCTTTATTCCCCTCGCCTTAGCCTTCTCCCAGAGCTGTGCAGACCTCTTTATGGCTATAAACCAGTTCTGGAGGTTGTTGCACTGGGAGCCTACATGAAAGGTCACGCCGAGAGGTATTAGCCCCTTCTCCCTTGCAAACTCCAGTATAGAGAGGGCTGTTTCCGTATCAACTCCGAACTTCCTTGAGAGGGGCCAGTCGCTCCCTTCGTTGGGAACTGCGAGGCGAACGTAAACCCTCGCCCTGGGAGCCACCTTGGCTATCTTCTCCACCTCCGTAAAGCTGTCAACAGCGAACCTCTTTACACCCACGCTGTAGGCGTAATCTATGAACTCAGGTGGTTTGACAGGATTGCTTGATATTATCCTCTCGGGCTCAACCCCAAGAGAGATAACCTTCTCAAGCTCCTCTGATGAGGCGACCTCAAAGCCGGAACCCACCTGAGCGAGAGCTTTGAGAACCTCAAGGTTATCGTTAGCCTTCACGGCGTAGTACACGTTTACATCGGGCATGTGGTACTTTATCTGAACATAGCGGGCTTTTACACCCTCAAGGTCAAGCAGGAGGGCAGGGGTCTTTACCCTGTCAAGCTCCCGAGCCAACTTATCTCTGCGGGATATGAACTCCTCAAAGTAACGCTTCGCGTGCCTGAACTGTATCTCCGCAACGCTTGGAGAGACTTCCCTCATGATGTTATTTTATACCCTTCAGATCTCCAGCTCCATACCATCCCGAGCGGAAACAACCTTCAAACCGAGCTCCTGTGAAAGCTCCTGAGCAACCCTTTCGGGATCCTTCTGGTGCATCTCCATGCTGAAGTGGGTAATTACAGTCGTGTCCGCCCCGCAGGCCGAGATCAGCTCCTTGACCTCCTCAACCGAAAGGTGGTCTATATCCCCCCTCCTGCTGTAAAAGGTCGTATTGATTATAAAAACCTTCGGGTTCCTTGGATATAGCTCAAGCATACGCTCCTCGTACCTCGCGCAGGAAAGATAGACAACCTCGTTCTCCCCGAAGGATAGCCCGTAGGTCTCAGCACCATGGTGGGAATGTCTCATCACTGCCCTTACTTTTATGTCCCTGTAGGTAAGCTCAAC
>JALSTO010000165.1 GCA_026983685.1 Aquificaceae bacterium
CCTTCTGTACTCCTCCTGGGATATCTCCCCCTTCATGAGGAGGTCTGTCAGGAACTTTATCTCCTTCTCCACCTCTTTCAGCTTCTTAACCTTGTCCTCAACCTTTCCCCCGAGGATGTTGTAGATGAAGTACTCCTCAACCTCATAGTGCTTCAGACTTCTGCGCAGGGTTGCGATATCCTTCTCAAGAAGAGCCCCTTTTATTTTTTCAAGGAGAGCAAAGACCTGCTGGAGGTCCTTCTCCCTCTGTGCCTTTAGAAAAACCTGTCCCGTATCAATTATCTTCCCGACAACTGTGTATCTTCCCTCCTCGTTCTCATAGATCTCAAGTCCTATCCTCATACCCTCAAGGTCAAAGATGTCGTGGAGTATCTTCTCTCCACCGTAGGGCTTTTTCTGGAGCTTCTCCCTTTCAACATACTCCTTGAAGGATATCCCGCCGAAGACCGCTATTATCTCCTTTGAATACTCGTTGGCAAGGTTGCCCACATTTATGGCGACATAGCTAAGAATATCCTTGTTTACAAACTCAAACTTTATCTTAGTCCCGAGAACTATATCTACAAAACCCCTTTCCAGTTCCACAGAGAAAGAACAAAGGGTCATGGATGCGTTCTCCATAAGGAGGAACTTCATAAGGTCCTTGTCGGGTTTTACTCTAAGAACAACAGGAGAGTAAATGCGCACAAAGACCTCCTCTCCTTCAACGAGTATCTCAACGTTTATGACCGTAGAGCCCCAAGGGATCAGGAACTCCCCGTCTTCTCTGTAAACCCTTATTGAACCGAATATCTGACCGAGGTAGCGTTCTATGAGAAGGGCTACACGCTCAAACCTCTCATCCATGGCTCTATTTTAACAGCTCCCCCCTCCTGAGAGGATAACCTCTAAGAAACTCCTCACCTGACATCCTTTTTCCCTTAGGGGATATGAGCTCAAGGATTTGAACCGCTTCCCAGCCGCAGGCTATCACGAAGTTCCTATCATCAATGACCTCTCCGGGTTCTCCATCACCGGAGACAACTTTAACCCTGAGGAGCTTGACCCTGCTTCCCCTGTAAAAGAAAAAGGCGTTCGGGTAGAGAGCTCTTACCCTGTCCTTAACGCTCTGAGCTTCAGCCTTCCAGCAGACCCTGAACTCTTCCCTCCGGATGGGGGGTGCGTAGGTGGCTTCCTCTTCTTTCTGGGGGACGGGTTTTACCTTTTCCTCAAACCAGAGCTTGAGGGTCCTTACCAGAAGGTCAGCTCCCTTCACAGACAGCTTTTGGGAGAGGGACTGGACATCTTCTTCTTCGTCTATTGGGACCTTCTCCTGAGAGAGTATATCACCTGCGTCCATGCGCTCGCTCACAAGCATAACCGTGTTGCCCGTTTCCTTTTCACCAGCCATGATAGCCCTCTGGATAGGCGCTGCACCCCTGTACCTTGGAAGCAGGGAGGCGTGGAGATTTATAACTCTGTAGGGTGGGATCTCAAGTATCTCCTTCGGCAGTATCTTCCCGTAAGCAACGACAACTATGCAATCTGGCTTGAGCTCTCTTATCCTTTCCGCAAAGTCCCTTATCCTCTCGGGTTGAAAGACCTTATAGCGGAGCTCAAGAGCTCTCTCCTTAACAGGTGGGGGTCTTAGACGCTTTCCCCTCCCTGCGGGTCTGTCTGGCTGGGTCACAACACCTACTATATTGAAGCTCTCTCCCACCCTCTCAAGGCTGGGAACCGCAAAGGAGGGCGTTCCCATGAAGAGAATCCTCATAGCTCAACCTTCCAGTTGTCTATAAGCCTCGTACTCCCTATCCTGATGGCAACAAGTATCCTGTCTCCTCCTTCAACCACCTCCTTAGGGTTCAATTCCGGGTCCGTTATCTCTATATAGTCAATCCCGCTGACATGGGGATGGGAGAGGATAAACCTCTCCATCTCTTTCTTTATCGTTTCTACGCTTCTCTCTCCTTGCCTTATCATCTCCTGAGCAAGGAGAAAGGCTCTGTATATTGAGAGGGCTGATTCCCTTTCCTCAGGAGAGAGGTAAACGTTCCTTGAGCTGTAGGCGAGACCATCGGGTTCTCTGACCGTCTCAACTGGAACTATCTCAACGGGCAGGAGCAGGTCTCTTACGAGCCTTTGAACTATCTTCAGCTGTTGGTAGTCCTTTTCACCGAAGTAAGCCCTATCGGGCTGAACTATGTTGAAGAGCTTCAGGACCACAGTGGCAACTCCCTTGAAGTGCCCCGGTCTGAACTTGCCCTCAAGGATATCGCTGACCTCCCTTACGTAAACTTCAGTCTTGCATCCCTCTGGATATATCTCTTCGTCGCTCGGGGCAAAGACCGCATCAACTCCAAGCTCTTCACATACGGACATATCCCTCTCAAGGTCTCTCGGATACCTTTCGTAGTCCTCCCCAGGACCGAACTGGGTTGGGTTCACGTAGATACTCACAACCGTAACGTCGTTCTGGAGCTTTGATCTCCTTATAAGAGCCTTATGTCCCTCATGAAGGTAGCCCATAGTTGGAACGAAGCCTATG
>JALSTO010000166.1 GCA_026983685.1 Aquificaceae bacterium
CTGTACCGTCCTTATGGACGGTGAAGCGGTGAGGTCCTGCGTCATACCCATCAAGGCGGTGGAGGGAAAGGAGATAACAACTATTGAAGGTATCCCCGAAGACCATCCCGTTAAGAGGGCTTGGATAGAGCTCCAGGTTCCTCAGTGTGGCTACTGTCAGCCCGGTCAGATAGTTGAAGCCTACGCCCTCCTCAAGAGAAACCCGAAACCCAGCAAGGAGGAGATCCTTTCTGTGATGTCCTCTCATCTGTGCAGGTGCGGTACCTATGGAAGGATACTCAAGGCTGTCCTGAGGGCTTCTGAGATGATGGGGGTAGGGGGATGATTACGAGGAGAGAGTTTCTACAGCTTTCCGGACTTTCTCTTGCTGTTATGCTTACCCCTGAGGGCTATAGACTCCTGAAGGCAAAGGAGGTAGAGCCTCCCTACTCTCCCGAGATATGGTTGAACCTATCTGAAGATAACTTCCTTACCGTTCTCATCAACAAGTCGGAGATGGGACAAGGTGTTTACACAGGACTTCCCCAGATAGTGGCGGAGGAGCTTGACTTCTCTTGGGACAGGGTCAAACCCATGCCTGCACCTGCAGGAAGGAGATACGTTGATCCTAAATGGGGAGTTCAGCTGACCGGAGGTAGTACAAGCGTAAGGAATATGTATGAGTTCCTCAGGTACGTTGGAGCGAGTATGAAGGAGATGCTAATAAGAGCGGTGGTTAAGGAGCTGGGAGTGAGCCCGGATAGTATAGAAGCCAAGGGAGGCTACATCTATGTAGGGAAAAGGAAGTATCCCTACGGGAGGTTTGCAAAGACTGCGGGAGAGCTTCCCATACCTGAGGAACCGAAACTGAAGAGCGAGGAGGAGTTCATATACATAGGCAGGTCCCTGCCACGCCTTGATGTTCCCGATAAGGTAAATGGCAGAGCGGAGTTCGGTATAGACACCTTCATTGAGGGTATGGTTTACGCAGTTGTTGAGAGGGCTCCCTTCGGCTCAAGACCGAAAAAGGTCAGCGCAGAGGAGGCAAAGAGGATTAAAGGCTTCCTTGATGTTGTCCCACTGAAGGAGAGTGTTGCCGTCTGCGGGGAGTCCCTCTACGCCTGCCTTAAGGCAAGAGAGAAACTGAAGGTTGAGTGGACAAGAAGCCCCATAGAGGGTTGGGGAGACGAAGACTTTGAGAAGTTCTTCTTGAAGAAACTTCAGAGGAAGGGTAGGGTTGCAAGGAAGGACGGAAGACCCGAAGAGGTGTACAGAAGGGCAAGGATAAAGCTTGAAGATACCTACATCCTCCCCTACCTCTACCATGCCACCATGGAGCCGATGTCCTGCACCGCCTGGGTTAAAGAGGACGAGTGTATAGTCTTTGCACCAGTTCAGGCACAGACCTCAGCCCTGAGGAGGGCTAAGAAGGTTACAGGTCTTCCCGAGGAGAGGATAAAGGTCTTCACCACCTACCTCGGCGGAGGCTTTGGAAGGAAGTCCAACGTTGAGTTCGTTGAAGAGGCTCTTCTCCTGTCTAAGCGATTGAAAAGACCCGTAAAGCTTATTTACACGAGAGAGGATGACGTAAGTTCAGGATGGTACAGACCCATGAGCGCTACCCAGATAAGGGGTAGCATAACGGAGGATGGAAGGGTTGAGTCCTTCATGTTCAGAATAGCGGTCCCCTCCGTCTTTGAGTCCGCGGGCAGAAGGGTAAAGATGGACCCAGCTGCCGTGGAGGGTGTCCGCAACATGTTCTACGAGATACCGAACATCAGGGTTGAGTGGGTCAGGGTTGATCTCCCTGTTCCTGTGTGGTTCTGGAGGTCTGTGGGTAGCACTCACAACGCCTTCACGGTGGAGACCTTTTTGGACAGGCTCGCCTACGAAGTCAAGAAAGACCCCGTAGAGATGAGGCTTGAGCTCCTTGAAACGAACCCAAGAGCTTACAGGGTTGTTGAGTACGCAGCGGAGGTTTCGGGATGGGGGAAGGGACCAGGAAAGGGTGATGCTATGGGCTTGGCTTACCATTACTCCTTCGGAAGCCATGTGGCTGAGGTGGCGGAGGTTACCTACAGAGATGGAAAGCTCAGGGTAGACAGGGTTGTCTGTGTGATAGACATAGGACCGATGACGGTAAACCCCGATCTGATAGTCTCCCAGATGGAGAGCGCCATCGTGATGGGTCTGAGCGCCATGTTGAGGGAAAAGGTTAGCTTCTCTGAGGGCAGAGTCAGAAGCACGAACTTTGATAGCTACCCCCTCCTGCGCATGGACGAAGCTCCAGAAATTGAAGTTCACATCCTGAACTCGGAAGGACCCATGGGTGGAGTTGGGGAGCCCGGGCTACCCCCTGTAGCACCGGCGGTTGCAAATGCCCTTCTGTGGGGATACGGTATGAAGATAAACAGGCTACCCCTACTTTCTTGAAAACCTCTCCATGTACATGAGTCCCCACCTGTGCATGGCGTCAAATACGCTCTCAAGGCTCTTACCTACGTCGGTGAGGCTGTACTCAACCTTGGGGGGTACCTGGGGATAAAC
>JALSTO010000167.1 GCA_026983685.1 Aquificaceae bacterium
GGATGGATTACCTCTCAGCCCTGTGCTCCAATCAGGCTTGGGTGGTCGCCATAGAGAGGCTTCTCGGAATTGAGGAGGACGTTCCCGAGAAGGCTAAATACATAAGGACCATGATGTCCGAGCTCCAGCGGATAAACTCCCACCTTCTCTGGCTGGGAACCTACGCCCTTGATCTCGGAGCTTTGACCATATTCCTATACGCCTTCAAAGAACGTGAAAAGATAATGGATATCCTTGAGGGCATAACGGGAGCGAGGCTCACCATATCATACCCGAGGGTGGGCGGAGTCAGGATGGACCTGCCCGAGGGAGCCCTTGAGGTGATAAAGTCCTTTATAGCAAGGTTCCCCAAGGAGCTGAGTGATTGGGAAAGGATACTGACTCGCAACAGAATATGGCTCAGAAGAAACAAGGAGGTGGGTGTTATATCCCCCGAAGATGCCTACTTTTACGGTGTAACTGGACCCGTGATCAGAGGTTCTGGCATTCCCTACGACCTGAGGAAATTTGAACCGTACGATGCCTACGACGAGGTTGAGTTTGATATCCCGGTTGGAGAGGTAGGAGACTGCTACGACCGATATCTGGTCAGGGTTGAGGAGATGAGGCAGAGTGTAAGGATAATTGAGCAATGCGTTGCAAAGCTTGAGAAACTTCCCAAAGACGCGCCCTTCTTTGCGGAGGTTCCCAAGGAGAAGAAGCTCAAGCTTACCATAGATGGCATAGGTCTGAAGGTTCCCCACGGGGAGATATACTCTTCTGGTGAAAACCCGAGGGGGGAGCTCGGCTTTTACGTTATGTCCATGGGCGGTGTGAAACCCTACAGAGTAAAGGTAAGACCCCCATCCTATTACAACCTCTGCATATATCCCTACCTTATGAAGGACAGGGTGATAGCGGACGCTGTCACCATTCTTGCCAGCATAGACCCTGTGGTGGGGGAGACGGACCGATGAGAAGGGTGAGCTATCTTCCCCATTATACGGTGGAGGACTATAAAAAATGGCAGGGTGACTGGGAACTTATTGAGGGGATCCCCGTTGCCTTGGCTTCACCGAAGTATCTGCACCAGAGGGTTCTTGCGAACATACTCACTCAAGTAAACTCTTCGCTGGAAGGATGTGAGGACTGTGTTGTAGTCTCCGAGCTTGACTATATAGTGTCCTCTGATACAGTCTTGAGACCCGACATCTCCGTTCTCTGTGAGCCGGTTGAGGATTACATAAAGACAGCTCCAACTCTGATAATAGAGGTTGTCTCTGACAGCACAGCTGAGAGGGACGAGGGTGTTAAAAAGCGTATTTATAGAAGGGAAGGGGTTCCCTACTACATACTCGTTTATCCCGAGCTCAGGGTGGCGAGGGTTTACAAGAACAGCGAGAGAGCTTTTATAAAGCTCAGAGATGTGAGCAATGATAAACTTGAGCTGGATATTGGAGAGTGCAACTTGAACATAGACTTTTCAAAGGTTTGGGCTTAGGAGGAGATTGATGGAGAGCGTTGTAGCGGGGCTGATAATTGCACTTGTGAAGATACTCGTTATACTGGGAATCGTTCTTGGTGTCGGAGCATACCTCACCTGGGTTGAGAGGAAGGTCGCAGCCCATATCCAGAGGAGACCCGGACCCATGGTGGTTGGGTGGCACGGACTCCTTCAGCCCCTTGCGGACGGTCTTAAGCTCATAACGAAGGAGGACCTCTTTCCCCGCTACGGTAACAAGTTCCTCTACAACCTCGCCATAGTCTTAGCCCTCGTCCCCGCAACCCTCGTCTTTGCGGTTGTTCCCTTCGGTCCCGAGTTTGAGCTCTTCGGTTATAAGATAAAGCCGATCCTCACCGACGTTAACGTTGCCCTTCTGCTCGTTTTCGGTCTTGGCTCCCTTGCAGTTTATGCGATAGCGGTGGCTGGCTGGGCTTCCAACTCCAAGTACGCTCTGATAGGCTCTATGAGGAAGGCGGGGATAATAATATCCTACGAGGTAGCGATAACCTTTGCGGTTATGGGTCCTCTGATACTTGCCGGCACACTCTCCACCTACGATATAGTCCAGAAGCAGATAGACCAGAACCTCTGGTATATATGGGTTCAGCCGATAGCCTTCGTTGTCTTCCTGTTTTCCCTCTTGGCGGAGACCGGAAGGGTTCCCTTTGACATACAGGAGGCGGAAGCTGAGCTCGTTACGGGCTTCACCGTTGAGTACGGAGGAATGAAGTTTGGACTCTTTCCCCTCGTTGAGTGGTACGTTGAGGTTCTGTCTCTGTCCGCTATAGCTGTCGTTCTATTCTTCGGCGGATGGTCACCCATAAACATCCCCTTCGTTGGCTTTGTTGATCCCCTCTTCTTCCTCGGCGCCTTCTCTCCTTACGTTTGGTTCCTGCTGAAGGTTACAGCTCTGTTCCTCTTCATCCTCTGGCTTCACTGGACTCTTCCCCGATACAGGATAGACCAGATAACGGAGATAGCCTGGAAGGTGATGCTACCCTTAGCTCTTATCAACATAGTCCTGACCGCCGTCATA
>JALSTO010000168.1 GCA_026983685.1 Aquificaceae bacterium
AAGGGTAATAGCCCACAGGCTTATAGTCAGAGAGGGCGTGAGTAAGGAGGAAGTGGTCAGGGAGGTACTGCAGAGAGTTCAGATTCCAAGATAAAATACTTCCCATGTTCACGCTCCTGATAGATATGGACGGGGTCCTTACAAAGGACAAGGAGTTTACCCCCTTTGACTACGCTACCACCTTCATAAAGAACCTGAAGGGGCGAGGAGTACCCTTCAGGATAGTCTCCAACAACTCAACACGCCCGCCTGAGCTCATAGTCCATAAACTCAAGGTGAAGGGGTTTGACATCACAAGGGAAGAGTTCATATCACCTGTGGGAGTTCTGCCGGACTACCTGAAGCGTCTCGGGGTCAAGAGTCTCTTCGTAATGGGAACTCCTATGCTCTCTGAGTTTCTCTCCCAGCAGGGCTTTGAGGTGAAGAACGACCACGAGGTTGATGCAGTCGTTGTTGCTCAGGATAAGGAGGTGAACTTCTACAAGATAAAGACCGCCGTATCCGCGGTGTTTCTGAACAAAGCAAGGATAGTCCCTGTCAATCTGTCCCGAATAGTGAGGGACTCGGATGGGCTCTACTTCCCCGGGGCGGGCTCCTTTGCAAGGATGATAGCCTACAGCACGGGCTACGAGGGGGAGCTTCCAAACCTTGGTAAACCCTCTCCGGAGTTCATAAAACTTGCCCTAAAGGACCTTCCTCAGGAAGAGGTCTTTCTCGTGAGCGACGATATATACACCGATCTGATGGGTGCAAAGGAGCTCGGGATAAAAACGATCTTCATGACAACGGGCAAGTACGGAGAGGAGGAGCTCAAGAAGACGGACTTTACACCGGACTACATCTTCCACGACCTTCGGGAGCTTGAGAATAAAATATTCGGGTGGCTAAAGGGCTAATAATCCTCCTGATCGCCGTCTCCCTGTCTCTGGGTGTTGAGATACTCTCTAAAAGCCTCAGAACGGACGGAGAGGGGAACGTTATAGCTGAGGGAGAGGTTGAGGCTCAGTACAGGGAATATCTGATAAGAGCGGACAGGGTGAAGTACAACCCAAGGAGCAAAGAGGTATTCGCCTACGGCAATGTCTATATAGAGAAGAAGGACAAGAGCCTTATAGTGAAGGGAAGCCAAGCTTATCTGAACCTGAAGGAGGAGAAGGGTTACTTTCTTGATGCTCAGGGGCGTTTCAGGGAGTTTTACTTTAGCGCCAAGAAGGTTGAGAAGGTCGGTGATAAGCTGTACCACGTCTATGAAGGTGATATTACCACCTGTCCTCCTGAGAACAAGGAGCTAAAGCTATGCTTCCTGAGGGCGAGGGTCTCAGACAGGTACGTCCTGTCTCTTAGCAACTCCTTCAAGTTCTTCAATCTACCCGTCTTTTACAGTCCCTTAGCGGTCTTCCCCGTAGGAAAGAGGAGGTCTGGACTCCTGCCTCCCATGATAGGTAGCAACTCTTACAACAACTTCATATATATACAGCCCATATACTGGGCTATTTCTCGGGACAAGGACGCAACCCTTACCCTTGATTACAGGGACAAGCAGGCAAGGGGTGTTTGGCTTGAGTACAGACAGGCTTTCAGCTGGAAAGACAGGCTCTACATGAGGCTCTCTTACTACAAGGAGCCCCAGCCTTTAGGAGAGTGGTGGGAGGGAAGGAGTTTAAGTACCTTCAGGGAAAACAGGTTCAGGATTGAGCTCAGGAGCTCCTTTAAGGGCTGGAAGCTTGGTCTGGACCTACCCTCAGACCCTTACTTCTTTGAAGACATTTATTTCTCCCAGAAAGATAGGACGGTTCCCTTCACCCTCTCATACCTAAACTACACAGAGCTCAAGAGAGACTACCTCCTGACACTGAATCTGAGGAGTTACTACGACCTTACCTCCGATACAAACCGCAGGACGCTCCACCTTCTTCCCGAGGCGGGCTTTTACTCAAGACCAAAGCGCCTCGGACCTGCCTACCTGAGCCTTACAAGCACCTTTACCAACTTCTACAGGGAGGGGGACCTGCGATCAAAAAGGCTCATATTCACTCCTCAGGCGGAACTCCCCCTAAAGCTGTTCGGGATCACCGATTACATGAGCCTCAAGTTCATCAACAACTTTTACTTCACAGAGGGAGAAGAGGATCTGGACGAGAGGGTCAGCACCTTCCTCTTTGAGAACAGGCTTCCTATATTCCACAGTCTCAGCCTCGGCAGGATAAGCTTCTCTAACATACTTGAGCTCGTTTACTCTTTCTCTCCTGAGGACTACAACAACCCCCAGTTTGACAGCTTTGACAACGTAACTAAGGAGAGCAACCTTCGCCTCAGGTACAGCGCATCAATGATGCATGGTGGGAGGAGCGTGGCAAGCCTCTTTCTGGAGGGGGGTTACAATTTGCTCCGCTCTTACAGGTTTCCCACCGACAGTGCCCTCATAAAGGAGAAGATGGTACCCTTCAGGGCTATACTTTCCCTCTATCCTACCCAGTGGCTCAGCCTGAATGAGGATACT
>JALSTO010000169.1 GCA_026983685.1 Aquificaceae bacterium
CTCGTCTCGGAAGCTGACGAGAGCGACGGCTCCTTTCTTAAGCTCTCTCCCGCCATCGCAGTCATAACGAACATAGACAGGGAGCACATGGACTACTACGGAAGCTTTGAGAAGCTCCTGAGCTCCTTCAGGCGGTTTGCGGAATCCGTTCCCTTTTACGGCTTCGCTGTCCTGAACGGTGACGATGAAAGGGTGAGGAGGATAGCCCAAGACCTGAGGAAGAACGTCATAAGGTTTGGTATGGGTAAGGACCTGGAGCTCAGGGGAGTGGACCTGGAGCTCCGCGAGGGCAGGTACGCCTTCGGCGTGGTATGGAAGGGAAGGAGGCTCGGAGAGGTCCACCTGGGGATAGGCGGAAGGCACAACGTTTACAACGCCCTTGCCTCAATAGGTGTAGCCCTTGAGATAGGAGTTCCCTTTGAAAAGGTCAAGGAAGCTCTTGAGAGCTTCAGGAATGCGGAAAGAAGAATGGAGCTCAAGGGTTACTATGGGGATGTACCCGTTTACGACGACTACGGTCACCACCCTACCGAAATGAAGGCGGTCATTGAGGCTGTGAGGGAGATGTATCCCGGCAGAAGGCTCGTTCTCGTCTTTCAGCCCCATCGCTACTCAAGAACCTACCTCCTCTTTGAAGATTTCATCAAGGTTCTGAAACTCCCTGACCTCGTCTTCCTGCTTGATATATACCCTGCGGGTGAGGAGAACATCTACGGCGTGAGTGCAGAACCCTTAGCTCACAGGAGCGGAGCGATCCTCGTGAAGAAGGAGGATCTATTTCCTCTCCTTGAGGAGAATCTCTCTCAGGGGGATGTCCTTCTCTTCATGGGTGCGGGCGATATAACCGGTCTCTGCGAGGAGTTCGTTCGGGAAAGATGCCCTACCTCCACGTGATACTTATCTAAGCGACATCAGGCTCCCTCCCTGAAGACTTTGAATATCAATCCTACAAAGAACAAAAGGGCGACACCGCCGGTCATCAGAAGGAAGTACTCAACACGGAAGAATTCGGGCTTGTAAGCTGAAATTACCAGAGCCATGGCAACTATGAAGCCGAGGGTGAGTATGCTGAGGGTGAGCCTGTTTATGTCCTTTCTCAGGTCGCTCACGAGCCTCTTTTCCCCCTCGTACTTTATTGAGAACTCAACCTTGCCAGCTTCAAGCATGGAGGTTAACCTCTTTATCTTTTCGGGAGACTGGATCAGAAGCTTGGAAGTGAGAAGAAGGTTTCTCTCAGCCTGCTTTGCCAGAAACCTTGGCGACAGCATCAGCCTTCTTCTCTTCACTACGTAAGGCTTTACCGCATTTATCATCCTGAATTCCGGGTCAAGTCTCATCAGAAGCCCTTCTCCCATACCTATGGTCTTGAGCAGGAGAAAGAGATCCGAGGGAAGGCTTATCCTGTATCTGTATATGAGCCTGAAGATTTCCTCAACTATCTTTGAAAGCTTTACCTCGCTGAGGGGTCTGAAGAAGTAGTAGGAGAAGAGGACCTCAAGCTCCTTCCTCAGCATGTTTTCTCTTCTGAACTCCCCTCTTATCCCCAGGTCGTAAAGGGCATCCATAACGAGCTTCATCTCGTTGCTGGTTACCCCGTAAAGGAGCTGAAGGAGGTTGATCCTCATCATGTCATCAAGGACACCCACCATGCCAAAGTCAACTATACCTATTCTCCCGTCCTTGAGGATGAAGAAGTTTCCCGGGTGGGGGTCTCCGTGGAAGAAGCCGTCCCTGAAGAACATATCCATGTACATGCGGGCTCCCTTCTGGGCGATCTCCTTCGGGTTAAAGCCAAGAGCCTTTATCCTCTCAAGCTCTGTGAACTTGATACCTTCCAGCTCTTCCATGACAAGGACCTTTGAGGTTGTGTATTCCCAAAACACCTGAGGCACATAGACATCCCTGTCGTTGATGAAATTCTTTCTGAAGGTCTCCGCATTTCTTCCCTCCCTTTCGTAGTCAAGCTCGTTCCTGAGTGTGTAGGCAAACTCTTCATATAAGCCCTCAAGGTCAAGGTGCTGAGCCCCTTCCCAGTAGAGCTGAACTCTCTTTACGAGCTCTTCAAGGATCTCAAGGTCCTGCTTTATCTGTTTTTCAACTCCGGGCTTTTGAACTTTTACAACCACCCACCTTCCGTCTTTAAGCCTTGCCCTGTGAACCTGACCTATGGAGGCTGAGGCGACGGGCTTTTTCTCAAACTCAAGGAATATGTCCTCTGCTGGTCTGCGAAGCTCTCTCTCAATGACCTCAAGTATCTTCTCGGTCGGACATGGGGGTATTCTGTCCTGGAGCTTGGCAAACTCCTCAATGTACTCCGCGGGTATGAGGTCGGGTCTCGTGCTCAGTATCTGCCCGAGCTTTATGAATGTGGGTCCGAGTTCCTCAAAAGCCATCCTCAGGTGCTCGGGAGCTGAGTAACGTTGCTCCCTCTTTGGATGTCCGAGTATTCCCCAGTGGAAAGGCACGAACCTGCCGAGACCTATCTTTTCAACGAAG